>DATJYJ010000231.1:0-28303 GCA_035578025.1 Verrucomicrobiia bacterium | reverse complement strand
ACGGCGGCTTCGCGGAATATGTGGCGGCTCCCGCGCGCTCCTGCCACATCGTGCCGGACCACGTCGGTCTGGACGCGGCGCTGATGGTGGAGCCCGCCTCCACCGTGGTCCGCGGCTTCGAGCGCGCTCGCCCGCAGCCGGGAGCGAAGGTCGCCATCGTCGGCTGCGGCCCTATCGGCTTGATTGCGGCGCGTGTCGCCGGTCTCTACGACCCTGCGTTCATTCTGGGGATCGACGTGGCCGGCACGCAGGAATCCCTGGCCGTCCGCGCCGGCGTGACCCGGTTCACCACCAGCAACGATGTCCGGGAACTATGCGACTCGAGCGGCGGCGCGGGATGGGACCTGGTGGTGAATTGCGCTCACGGCCTGCGCCCGCTCGAACTCGCGTTTCAGATCGTCCGCTCGGGCGGCACCGTGGTGGTGATTGGAGGGGCCCCGGACGAAGAGCAGTTCCAGATGTCCGCCCATGCGCTGGTCCTGCGCGATCTGCACATCGAGGGCATCCTCGGCTACACGACCAAGTCATGGGTGAAGGCACTCGATCTGCTGGCCGGCGGCAAACTGAAACTGGAGGATCTCATCACCCACCGCACTCGCCTGGACCAGTTCGCGGACGCTCTGCGGTTCCTGCAATCGCGGTCGGAACCCACCGGAAAGGTGGCCGTCAGCTTCATCTGAGCGCCTCAGCGCGCCCGGCCCATCGCAGGCAGTTATACTCAGGACTGTCTTGAGCCCGGCGGCCAAAACGTTCCCGTTCGGAAACGATCCACGCAAGGTCGACGGCTACCGCTCTTTCTGGAAGAGAGAGGCCGTAAGGCGGCCCCTGGTGGGATTCTCGCTCGTCGGCTGGTTCCCCTACGACGAGTTCGCGGCATGCCGGAAGTGGGCCTCGGCCGGCTGCCTGACTCCCGACATGATCGACCCGGAAGCCTTTCTGCCCGACCACGTTCGTATGCTGCGCGAAGGCGAATGGATGGACGACGACATCATTCGCGGCGCATGCCCCGGGCAGGTGGCCATTCCCTGGCTGCCCGGGATGTTAGGCTGCCGGATGAGAATCCTGCCTCACACCGTTCTGGGAGAGGAGCGGCGCCTGGAATGGGACGATGCCCTACAGGTGCGGCTGGACCCGGAGAATCCGTGGTACCGCAAATACTTCGAGTTCGCGGAGGCACTGGTCCGGGTTTCCGCGGGCTCTTTCCCGGTGAGCCACGCGGCGGAGCTGGGGCCGACGGACCTGCTGGCGGTCCTGCGGGGCCACACCCAAAGCGTCTGGGATCTGACCGACGAGCCGGAAAAATCTCGCCGGCTTCTGGACTTGACCGGCGAGATCTTCCGCGCGCTCACCGAGGAACTCTGGAAACGGCTGCCGCTGTTTCACGGCGGCTATTTCGACGCGCAGTACTCGCTCTGGGCGCCCGGGCCCATCGTTCGCATGCAGGAGGATGCCACGGCATTCTATTCTCCGGCCTACTACCGCAAATTCGTGCAGCCGGTAGACCGGAAACTCGCCGCGCACTTTGCCAACAGCTTCATCCACCTGCACTCCACCTCGATGTTCCTGTTGGACGCCTTTTTGGAATGCGAGGAGATCCGGTGCTTCGAAGTCAATCAGGACGCCCTCGGACCGCCGGTTCGCGAGATGGTCAGCCACTTCCGCAAAGTGCAGTGTGCGTCGAGGCCGCTGTTGATTCGCGGCTCGTTCGCACCGGACGAACTGCGAATGTTGATGGACTCGCTCGATGCGCGCGGCCTGTTTCTGAACATCATGGTGAGGCAGCCGAAAGAGGTCGAGGCATTGCGCCCCATCGTTGGTATGTGACCAGGCCGGCCGCCGCCATGAGCGAAGAAGCATCCCGAATCGACGCATCGTACATCTGTGGCGTTCGTGCTATCGAGGTTCTTTGGGCCTCAGTCCCAACGGGCTGACGGGCAGGCGCTCGCGGATCAGCTTGCGGACATCGTCGGTAAGCGGCGCGCGGGCTTCGGCGTTTTCGGCGGCCCGGTCAGGCGGACGGTTGTCCGGGACCGCCAGGAAAGCGTGCAGATCGCCTTTTTCCGTGGCACCGAAACCGGAGATCTCCCCTCGGGAATTGATCGCGCTCGGAAAAATCAGGAACAAGGGCGAGCTGGGAGCGAGATCGTTCAGGTCGCCCATCACGCCGTTATGCCAGAGAACGGCGCGCGGATTGCCGCTGGCGTCGAGCGATATGCCGACGATATCGCCAGGGTCGTTGATCATCAAGGCGCCGCTGGCTGTGTCGCCGGGAAGCGTGCCGAGGTCCTGCATTCCATGGGCGCTGGTCCACAGAAAAGCGCCGGTCCCATTGCTCAGGGTGCTGCCGTTCGTCTTGGAGGAAGCACCGACCACCTGGCCCTTGTTATTGATCGCCAGCCCGGTGCCGCCGCTGTTACCGCCGAGGTTGCCGAGGTCGTGGGGAGTGCCGTCTGCATCCCAGAGCACTGCATGCGCTCCTGCGGTGAATGGGGGAGGCTCGGTGTTGGCGCACGTACCGGACGCGCCGGTTGCCTGGCTGTTGTCATTGATCCAAAGAGCCACGCCCACGGTATCGCCGGGAAGGCGCTTGAGTTCGCGGATTGTTCCCGGCTTGGGTCCCCAGACCACGGGTTCAAAATTCAAAACCTGAGGCCCGTTTCCATTGGGCAGTTTGCCTTTGGGGCAATCGGTGGCCAGGACGTTATTTTCCGCTACTCCGGGGATTTCGCCCTTGGCGTTAATATTGCCGATCGTGGCATTATTCCCTCCGAGCGTGGGAAGCGGAATCGCCAGCCCACGCTGCCACAGGACCGCGATACACTCCAGCCCCGTGCCATAGCCGCAAAAGTTCTCCTGATTCGGATCCCTGGTGGGGATCTCTGCCTGAATCGCGATTTGCCCGCTGTCGTTGATTCCGAAAATGCCGCTGTTGAGCCCGCGAGTACCGAGGTTGATCCGGAATGGGCCCGCCCAGAGGATGGCCTGCTGTGTGCCGGCGGCATCCGCGGCGTTTCCGCCGATCAACCGGCTGTTGCTCACGTAGTTGGCCATGCTCGAGGTCCCGCCCGGCAGGGTGCCGAGGTCGACGACGGTGTAGTGGGGCGCTTGTGCCAGCGCGAGCACGGCGAGCAGAGCATTTGTCGCCAGTGAAGTGAAGAACGATTTCATAGGTTGATTCCTCCACCCCGCTTAGGCGATCGCTCGAAGCGAAAACGATCATGCAGGGTCCAGAATTTTGGCACGCGGCGGGCGGTACAATCTAGCGAGCGCCGATGGCCACAGCGAGACCCGACAATCCGGCAGGGGGCGACGTGAGCCTTCTTCTTCACGCCTGGAGGGAGGGGGATCAAACTGCGCTCGAACGGATCACCCCCATCGTGTATCGCGAACTCCATCGCCTCGCGCACCAGTACATGAGGCGGGAGCGCGCCGGTCACAGCCTTCAGACCACGGCTTTGGTTCACGAAGCCTATATGCGGCTGGTGGACTACAAGCACATGCAGTGGCAGGACCGCGCTCATTTCTTCGCCGTCTCAGCGCAGTTGATGCGGCGCATCCTGGTGGAGCGTGCGCGGCGCCGCCAGCAGCGGGGCAGGGGCGGTCTGCACGTGTCGCTGGATGAAGCGGCGATCGCGAGCGGCAACCGGTCCGCGGATCTGGTGGCGCTGGATGACGCTCTGACGGCGCTGGCACGGGTGGACCCGCGCAAAGTCCAGGTTATCGAAATGCGTTTCTTCGCCGGACTGAACCCGGACGAGACGGCTGCGGTGCTCAACATCTCCGCGGTGACGGTGAGGCGGGACTTGCGAACCGCCAGGGCCTGGCTCTATCGCGAGTTGACGGGCGGTGCAGACGATGGACCCGGAACGGTGGAAGCGGATCGATAGCCTGTTTCACGCCGCCCTGGAGCATCCGCCGGCGGCACGCGACGCTTTTCTGCGGCAGGAATGCGCGGGCGATCCCGGGCTGGAGAATGAGGTGCGGTCGTTGATGGCTTCCGAGCAGCCGGCAGAGCGTTTCCTGGATGGGATGGTGCAGGCGGAGATTGGTCCCCGGCCGACGGACAGTCAGGGGATCACCCACCCGGCGGGCGAGACCGTGTCTCATTACCGGATTCTGGAAATGCTCGGCGCCGGCGGCATGGGGGTGGTCTACAAAGCGTTCGACACCAAGCTCGGCCGGCCGGTCGCTCTAAAGTTCCTCCCGCCGCACCTGCGCAACGATCACGAATGGAAGCGGCGGCTGAACGACGAAGCACGAGCAGCCTCCACGCTGGATCATCCCAACATCGTTGTGATTCACGATATCGAAGAAACGCCGGGCGGCGACCTGTTCATCGCTATGGCGTTTCACGAAGGCGTCACGCTGCGCGATTGCATCGAGCGCGAAAAGCCGAAGGGGCTGCCGGTAGCGGATGCGCTGCGCATCGCGCGGCAGATTGCGGCAGGCCTGGGGAGCGCGCACGAGCGGGGCATACTTCATCGCGACATCAAGCCGAGCAACGTGATCGTGGCGAAAGACGGCGTGGCGCGGATCATCGACTTCGGCCTGGCCAAAGCTAGCGACGCCACAGCTACTTTGGACGGCTCGACGAAAGGTACCCCATTGTATATGTCTCCGGAACAGGCTTCCGGCAAACCGCTGGATTACCGGACGGACCTGTGGAGCCTCGGCGCGGTGCTATTCGAGATGCTGGCAGGCCGGCCGCCATTTACAGGCGAGGGGAATCTGCCGGTACTGCACGCCATCGTGCACGACGAACCGGCGAGGTTGCGGGACCTGCGCCCGGGCCTGCCCCCGGCTGTGGAACGCATCGTGACGCGGGCAATGGAAAAAGACGTAACCAGGCGGTACCAAACGGCTGGCGAGATGGCGAGCGATCTGGAGGCGGCGCTTGGCGGCCGGGACGTCAGGCCAATGCGAAGGGGCTTTCCCGTCAAAGTCATGGCCGGCGGCGCTGCGGCGATCGCCCTGGCTGCGATTGGCGCGGGTTACTTCTTCGCCCACCGCGTTCCGAAGCTGACCGATAGGGACACCGTGATCCTCGCGGAGTTTAAGAACACGACGGGCGACGCGGTCTTCGACGAGACACTCCGGCAGGCCCTGGCCGCGCATTTGGACGAGTCGCCGTTTTTGAAACTGATTGCGGACGATCGCATCCAGCAGACATTGAAGTTGATGAATCGACCGGCCGATGCGGCGCTTACGCCGGAGGTAGCCCGCGACATCTGCGTTCGAACCGGGAGCACCGCGGTTCTGAATGGAACGATCACCAGGATCGGAACCCAATTCGTTTTGACACTGGGCGCCAGGAATTGCCGCAGCGGCGACATTCTCGCTCGGGAACAAGCCACGGCCGCAAGAAAAGAGGATGTGCTGTCTGCTCTGAGCCAGATTGGCAATAAGGTGAGAGGCCGGCTCGGAGAATCCTTAGCCATTGTCCGAAAGCACGAGACCCCGCTGGCCGAGGCGACCACGCCCTCGCTCGAAGCGTTGAAGGCCTATACCACGGGCATGAAGATCTGGTCGTCCAATGGGCCCGCCGCCGCTGTGCCCTTTTTCCAGCACGCGGTTGAGATCGACCCCCAATTCGCGCTGGCGTATTCGGACTTGGGGGGAGCCTACAACGCACTGTGGGAGCCGGTGAAGGCTGCGCAAGCCATCGGCAAGGCATATGAATTGCGCAATCGCGCCAATGAGCGGGAACGATTTCAAATCACACTCACCTACCAGCTCATGGTGACGAGGAATCTCGAAAAAGTCGCGGAAACCGCGCGGGTGTGGGCCGCAACTTATCCCCGCGATGGGTTTCCACCGGGCATGCTGGCGTGGATGGACCAGGAAATTGGCAGTTTTGACAAGTCTATCGAAGACGCCAAAATCGCGGTTGATCTCGATCCAGACAATCCCGCGGACTACAACAATCTTGCGTGGGCCTATGTTTTGATGAACCGCTTGACCGAGGCGGAGAGCACTCTTCGGCGCGCCAGCGAGCGGAGACTGGATTTCCCCGAATATTCGATCATGCGATACTACATCGCGTTTTTGAGGGGCGATCAAGCAGGGATGGAGCGCGAGGCCGCGCTTGGCCAGAGAAAAACCGGCGTGGAAGACTGGATCGCTTACGAGGAGGCCACTGTGCTTGCGCATTCCGGTCAGATGCGAGCGGCAAGAAGTAAATCGCGGCTCGCGGTAGAAATGGCCGGGCAGCCGGCGCTGCGGGAGCGGGCGGCATCGTACGAGGCGGGAACGGCGGTGAGGGAAGCGTTCTTCGGGAATGACCGGGAGGCCAGGCAGCACGTGACAGCAGCGCTGGATATTTCCAGGGGGCGGGATGTGGTGTATGGCGCGACATTGGCGCTGGCGCTGGCGGGGGATACCGCGCGTTCACAAGAATTGGCGAAGGAACTAGGAAAGGCAGAGGAAGACACCTACGTCCAATTCCATTACCTGCCGACGCTTCGGGCGCTCTGGGCGCTGAGCCGGAGCGATTCTGCCGAAGCGATCGAGCAGCTTCAAAAGGCCGCTCGTTACGAAATGGGGATACCGGGAAGCTGGTCGGGCTTTTACGGGCTGATGTGTCCCGTGTACGTACGGGGTTTGGCATACTTGAAGGCCGGGCGCGCCGGCGATGCCGCGGCTGAATTTCAGAAGATCCTCGATAGGCCGTACATTGTCTTCACCGACCCCGTCGGCGTAATGGCCCGGGTGGGGATAGCACGGGCACTGGTTTTGGCGGCCGACACGGTCAGAGGAAAGGCTGCGTACGAGGATTTTCTCAGTCTCTGGAAGAATGCCGACCGCGATATTCCAATCCTCAGAGAGGTTGCGACCGAATATGCCAAGCTGCGCTGACGGCGAAACAAGAGAGCTTTCCAGGGATCGCTCGTTCCCCGGCAGATCCTCCCCCGAAATCGGCGGCGTCTTACGAGTGCAAGTTGACGCGCAGTCCCTGAAGCGCTGATTGGGAATCCTCGCCCGCTCCCACTTCATCGGGAACCGTTGCGTCATACGGCAAGTTGGCCCTAAGTCCGTGGTAGACTTAAGGTGCCTTTTGAAAGTCCCGCCAGAGCTTGGCTGTCCTGATCTGCCTCGTCTTGCCCGCACAATTGAAAGACAGAAAAGAGTAAGAGTGAAGAATATTTTTGTAGGCAATCTGGATTTTGCCGCTACCGATTCGTCTGTGCGTGCCATGTTCGAGCCGTACGGAACAGTGGATCGTGTCAATCTGGTGACGGATCGTGATACCGGCCGCTCCCGCGGCTTTGCGTTTGTCGAAATGAGCAACACCGAGGAAGCCGACCGGGCCATCGCCGGCCTGAACGGCGCGGATTTCGAAGGCCGCGCGCTGAACATCAATGAAGCTCGTCCCAAGGGCCAGGGTGGCGGCGGTCGCGGAAACGGCGGCGGTTACTCTCGTCAACGGCGCGAGCCGCGCTGGTAAACCACCGTTCCAGGCAGCGGCCGTGAATCCACGGCGGCCGCTGTTCAGAGTCCGGCTTGCGAAGAGAAAACCACCATGGAGACCTTCAAGAAGCGCCAGAAGGAAATGCGGCGGTTGGAACGCCAAAGGGATAAGGCCGCCAAACGCAAGGAAATCAAGGCGCGCAAGGCCGCAGGACTCGCGAGTGAGTCAGATCGCGATACCGAAGCAACCGAAAATCCGGCGGCATATGACGCGGCAGCAGATTTATCGACCATAGACTGAGGCGATCCTCGATCGCCCGTAAAGGGGGAACTCGTGGAGATCCGGTATCTCGGCTTTGACCAGAGGCAGAACTCCCGCGTGTATCGGTTCGACGTGCGCGCTGACGGGTGCCTGAAGAAGCAAGTCTCGGTGACAACGGACATAGCAGTCTTCCGCGACCATAGCGTCGGCATTCAAGAAGGTCCTTTCCTTTCCGGAAACAAATTGACGGCCGACCTGGAACGAGGCTGGGAGGGCGAGCACGAACTGACAGCCGCCGATGTACGCGCCTACGCCGATGCCAAAGCACTCGCCGACGCCCAACGCGCCGGCAGTCGCAAGGCGCCCCGCCGCCCCGGAGTGCAGGCTGAAACGCAACAGAAATCGCCCTGGCGCAACTTCGGAATCTAACGGTCGCAAATGCCGTTTGCACGACACAGCGGATATTCCTTTACGGCCGCCTCGATCCGGCAGAACGCCCCGTCGCGGGGAGGCATCTATGGCTTGTCCAACGCTCAAGCATGGATCTACATCCGTGCCGTCGACGATATTCGCGCCGCCCTGCTCGATCACCTGAACGACCGCAATCCTAACCCGGATTTGCGTTCCGTGACCGGCTTCACCTTCGAACTCTGCGATACCGCCGAGCGATCCCAACGCTGTAGCCGCCTGATCCAGGAACTCCGCCCCGTCGTCGGAGGCCGGGCGCAATCGCCGTAAGCGCCAGGCGTCCAGTGTTCTAATCAGGGAAAGTCCACGGTTTATGACGCAGCCCGCCGAGAAGGTCGAATTGAAGCCAGAGACATTACTGGCGTATAAGACGCACATCGCCGCGGCGGAGGCTGCCGTCGAAGCCAGGCTGCGTGGAGAGGAATCGTTTCCGGATGGGTGCGCCGAGCGACTTGCACAGCTCCGGAAGGGCGCTACGATGGTGGAACTCTGTTCCGGTAAGCGGCCGCTTCAGGTGCCGGACGGTCTCATCCATGACTGGATTGGTGTCATATGTGTTCCCGGCACGACGGTCGAAAAGGCCTTGGCACTTCTGCAGAATTACGACAACCACAAGAACATCTACCAGCCCGAGGTGATCGGCTCAAAATTGATCGGCCGCCGGGGAAACGACTTCCAGATCTATCTGCGGCTTCGTAAAAAAAAGATCATTACGGTAATCCTCGACACGGACCACGACGTGCATTATTTCCCGGTGAATTCCACGCGATGGGCCTGTTACTCCCGCACTACGCGGATTTGCGAAGTGGAAGATGCAGGCAAGCCGACCGAGAAAGTGCGGCCTGCCGATACGGGATACGGTTTCCTGTGGCGTCTCCATTCCTACTGGCGATTCGCGGAAAGTGAAAACTGCACCTATATCGAGTGCCGGGCGATCTCCTTGACCCGCGACGTGCCGAGCGCGCTGGCGTGGATTATCGAGCCGATAATCCTCAAACTGCCGAGGGACTCC
Source organism: Verrucomicrobiia bacterium (assembly GCA_035578025.1). Taxonomy (GTDB): domain Bacteria; phylum Acidobacteriota; class Terriglobia; order Bryobacterales; family Bryobacteraceae; genus Solibacter. The sequence goes on along the minus strand of DATJYJ010000231.1, from coordinate 19,154 downwards.
CTGAAAGCCACCATGGAAGCGACCCGCCGCGCCCTCAGCTTACCCGAGGCACAGGTCTGAAGCTGAGACCAACGGGCGCGCCTGCATGTGTGCTCACCTCCTTTTCACATTCGCAACGGGGCATACAATGGACGCAGCAGAGGGGAACCTGATTCGCTCAATGACTTCCAGCGATGTTTTGGGCTTCAGTCGATTGGCTGTCGATGCTACCAGCGGAATGGCTGGGGTGGTCGAGGCGATGCACCAGACGATTGCCGGGAATTCGCTCGCTGGCATCGTGGGCGCGGCATATGCGCCGGTGCACGCAATCGCGAGGCTCGTTGGTCACGGCATCGACGCCGTCATAACTCCTTTCATCGAAATGGCCGGGGAAATTCCATCTTCGCCGGAACGGGAGGCGATGCTCGCCGCCGTGAACGGCATCTTGGGCGATCATCTTGCCGCCACTCAGAACCCGCTCGCCATACCCATGCGTCTGCGCCGGCACGGTCACCCGATTTCACTCCGTCGCAGCGACCTCCGAACCGCCATCTCGCGGCCAAACGGCAAGATTCTTGTCCTGGTGCATGGCCTCTGTATGAATGACCTGCAATGGACGCGGCGCGGTCGCGATCATGCAGCGGCGCTGGCGGAAGACCTCGGATGGACGCCGGTGCACCTGCACTATAACAGTGGGTTGCACATCTCCACCAACGGGCGGGGATTCGCCGAGCTGATGGAAACTCTTCTCCAACAGTGGCCCGTCCCAGTGCGGCACATAGCAATCGTAGGCCATAGCAGCGGCGGGCTCGTGTCCCGCAGCGCGTACCGATACGGTACGACGGCCGGCCACCACTGGCCGCGACGCGTCCGAAGGCTTGTCTTTCTGGGGACGCCTCACCATGGGTCGGCGCTGGAACGTATCGGAAACCTGGTAAATGTCGGATTGGGCATCAGTCGCTACAGCGCTCCTCTGGCGCGCATTGGGAGTATCCGCAGCGCCGGGATCACCGATCTGCGCTACGGTTACCTGCTGGACGACGATTGGAGAGGGAGGGACCGTTTCCGGCACTCGCCGGACCATCGGCGACCTGTGCCGTTGCCCAAACGGGTGCGATGCTTTACGGTTGCCGCGAGCATTGGCCGTAACCACGCGATCGGAGACGGTTTGGTGTCTGTGGACAGCGCACTGGGCCGGCACCGGGATCCGAGTCTAACGTTGGCTTTCGCCCCACGCGATCAATGGGTCGGTCACGGCTTGAACCACTGGGACCTGCTCGATCATCCCACGGTATATCGTCGAATGCGAGGCTGGCTGGCATCGTGATCCGATAAGGGTGTGCCGGGATGCTTCCCATCGCGCCTTCCGGTCGGCATCCGGGAAGAGACGGGCGCGCTACAATCGTGGAACGCGCGTCATGCCATTGTCTGCTGGAGTTCGTCTGGGTCCGTACGAAATCCTTTCCCCGATTGGCGCGGGTGGAATGGGTGACGTGTACAAAGCACGAGACACGCGCCTGGACCGGGTTGTCGCGCTGAAAGTGTCGCATGCGAGCGACGAAGCGCTGGTCCGTAATAACGTCCCGACGGATTCATGGGTCCTGGGAGGGCGTCGTCTCTACCTGGTCGCGACATCGGGAGAACTCCAGCGGGCGCCGTTCGGAGGATCGGTATTCGAGACGATCCATCGGTTTGACGACGCCAGCGCGGTTAGAGGCGGAGATACCGTCATCGCGGTGCCGTCGGATGAGAGTTATTTGATATACCGGCTCACGACACGCTGCCCCCGGCCTATCTCCCCTCCTCCACCACTTCGATCCCGTTCACGCACGCCATCCCCTCCACCGGGACGAAGCTGAGCACGATCTTCCCCTGCGCGGTCGGCCGGATCCCGGAAAAAGTCCGGTCCACGGGCCGGCCTTCTCCCCCCGCCTCCTTGAAGATGTCGAAACCCCTCAGCAATGCTACGCCATTGCAGTACACGTCGAACACGCGGCTGCCCAGCCCGCCCACACCGGTGTTCCGCCGCCCGTAGTGGCCCTCGCAGAATCTCAACGTCACCCGGTACCGGCCCTCGGCCACCGGCATTGCGTACGAAAAATGCCCCCAGCGCTCGCTGGCGTAAAGCGCCATCTCGGGCGCGATCGAGTTGCTTTGCTGCGCCGGATTCGTGGTGCGCACCAGAGCGTTTCCTCCCAGGAAATAACGGTCCGCCTGCCACTGCTGCCCCGCCGAGTCCTGCCACGCGGACGTCCAGCCCGCGCGAATGCGTACCGGCCTCACCTTCCCGGCGCTCACCGGCAGCACCTCGATTCCGCTCAGCATCGCCGAGCCTCGCACCGGCGAAAAGCTCAGGTGGAGGAAGCCGTCGTCGGCCGGTGAGATATCCCGGAAGACCCGCTCGTCCGAAGTGTTGGAGCCGGCCGCATCGGCTACCACATCGAACAGGTCCAGAATCCGTTTCCCGTTGACCGCGACCCGGAACAGGCGCTGCCCCTCGCCACTGGATTCCGCGCTGATGAAATCCGCCAGCCCCGTCTCGGCAAAATGAAGATGCAGTTCGTACGAACCCTGCTCCAGCGGAATGTCGTACCGGAACTCGCCGGCCCGCAGGTGCCGGTAAATATCCGGATCCAGCGTTCGGAGAATTCTTTCGGACGGGCGAACCATCACCGAACCCCCGGTAAAGAAGTGATCCGGACTCCACGTTCGCCCGTTGCGGTCGAGGTAGGGATTGGTCGAACCCACGATCATCCGAAAGTCTCCCGCGCCCGGCATTACCTTGGGAACGGGGCCGGGCATCGCGGCCGATTTGGCATCCACGGACGCCAGCTTCGCCGTTTGCCACCTCCACAAAGCGATGGTACCCGGGATGATCAGCAAGGCCGCGGCGCACGCAATTGTCCAGCGGATCGACCATCTCGCAGATTGGAGAGCAGGCGTCGGCTCGGCCGGCGTCCCCCACCGGAATTCCGCGCTGTAGGATCCGGGCGGCAACTCGATTCTCACCTGATGATACGACCCGTTCTCGGCGAGGTAGTGTTGAGCCAGCTTCTTCCGTACTTCGTTGGCGGTGACACGGACGATCGTGTGCTGGCCGGTGTCGAAATCCTGCGGAAGCTGGAAGAGTTCCACGCCGATCGAGCGCTCTTTGAGAGTGCCGCTCGGCCCGCTAATCGTGTGCTCGACGATGTACTCGAGGAATTCCCGGCACCGCTTGCTATTGCGAAATGCGGGGCCTTCCAGCAGATGATCGAGTTCCGCCCGGACCGCTCTCGCGCGCGACTCGCTCAGTCCGGTGCCTTCGCCTTCGCACATCCTTCGCCCCGGGCGTATCATATCACAACCTTCTCGCCGGATCGAGGAAGCGTAACCGTCCGCTAATGGGTGGCTAACCGTTAGCCCAAGAGTACATCCAGAGCCTTACCGGTCGATGCAACTATCGGATTCCATTAGGTTCTATGCCGGGACACCGTACCAAACCTAGTCCATCCCGGACGCCCGCGCTAGGATATCGCAGACCAGAGTGGGAGTTCTGTCCCCGGAGTCCTTCCCCAGTTTCGCGCGGAGGACCAGGTCGGGGGCCGTCCGTGTCGCTGGTGGGCAACACCCAAGGAGGTGAATCGTGCAACCACAAATCAGCCGTTTTCGATTGTCCTTAGCCGCGCTCCTGGCTTTCGCTGCGCTTCCCTTGTTCGCTCAAACGTTCGGTGAAGTGACGGGGCATATCAGCGACCCCAGCGGTGCCGCCGTCCCCAACGCGAAAGTGTCCCTCACCAACGTCGCCACCAATGCCGTACGGACCGCCTCCTCGACGGATTCCGGCGACTACACGTTTCCTGCGGTGGCGCCAGGTATCTACAACATCCGGGTGGAACAGGCTGCCTTCAAGACTGTGGGCAGCAACAACGTCCAGGTCCAGGTGCAGCAGACGCTGCGGCTCGATTTCACCCTGGAGGTCGGGCAGGTCAACGAATCGGTTCAGGTCATGGCATCGGCCCAGATGCTGCAAACAGAGAACTCCTCGCTTGGCACCGTAATCGAGAACAAGGGCGTTACGGAACTGCCGCTCAATGGCCGCAACTACCTGGGCCTGGTCGCGTTGGCGGCGAACACGAACACCCTCTCGGCGGGCTCCGGCCAAGCCGGAAGCCGGCAGGGCGGCGACCGCGCGTCCCAATCCATCTCCACGGGCGGCAACCGCATCATGTTCGACTACTTCACCCTCGACGGTGTCAGCAACACGGACCCGGACTTCTCCACCTACGTGGTGCTTCCCTCGATCGACGCCATCCAGGAATTCAAAGTCCAGATGGGTGTCTATCCGGCCGAGTTCGGCCACCAGTCCACGCAGGTCAATGTGGTGACCAAGTCCGGTGGGAACGCCTATCACGGCGCACTCTTTGAATTCGTGCGCAACGACGTGTTCGACGCCGTTCCCTACGCTTTCACCGCCACCCATCCTGTCAAATCGCCCTTCAAGTGGAACGATTACGGATTCGAGCTCGACGGGCCGGTCTACATTCCCAAAATCTTCAACGGCCGCAACCGCCTGTTCTTCATGGCCAACGACGAGTGGAAAACCCAGCGCCAGAATTCCCAGGGCACCTATTCCGTCCCCACCGCCTCCATGTTCAACGGCGACTTCAGCGCCCTCGGCACCACCATCTACGATCCGGACACCGGCGCCAACGGCGCCACCAAGACGCCGTTTCCCAACAACCAGATTCCTTCGAACCGCATCGATCCAATCTCCAAGAAATTCCTGAACTACTATGTCCCTTCCAACCTGCCCGGCCTGTCGAGCAACTACACCCAGATGAACTCCTCCCCCAACAACCGCGATGCCTTCACCCTGCGCATGGATTTCGTCGAATCCGCCAAATCGCAGTGGAGCGGACGGTATAGCTGGGGCGACGAGAACCAGGCCTCCACAGGCATCAGCATCACCGGGAGCAAGATCCTCACCAATTACGAGCAGTATCTGGGCACCAACACGCGCACCATTTCCCCGTCCCTGGTGAACGAAGCCCGTTTCGGCTATTCGCGTCTCAGTAATTCGCTGGGTACCTATTCGGCGTACAACGTCGATTCCGTCACCGCCATCGGGATCCCGAACCTCCAACCCGGCGCTCCGGTCTCGTGGGGCGTTCCCTTCGCTTCCTTTGCCGGCGACGGCTTCGTCGCCATCGGCGATACGCAGGATGGCCCCTATTTCATCGACGACAACACCACCCAGGTGGTCGACAACGTGTCCTGGACTCGCGGCAAACACAGCCTGCGCTTCGGCTTCGAGTACAACCGCCAGAACTTCAATCAGATGGGCAACCAGTTCTCGCGTGGCCAGTTTGCGTTCCAGCCCAACGCGACTCAGAGTTCCAGCAAAACGGGAGGCGATGCCTTTGCCGAGTTCCTGCTCGGCGATATCTACCAGTCGATTGTGGCCGTGGCATTGGCCAACGCCAAGTTTCAGCGGAACGCCGAAGCGGCTTTTGTGGACGACACCTGGAAGGTGACACCGAAACTGACTCTCACTGTCGGCTTGCGCTACGAATTGACCCCGCCCTGGACCAACACCCTGAACAACCAGTTCACGGTGTTCATGCCGCAGATCCTGGCCGTCTCGAACGCCCCTGTGTCCACCACCCCGTACATGGTCCGTCAGGGCCAGTGCTCGGATCCGTACGCCGGCCCTCCCCCGCTGAATATCCGCTGGACCACCGTCAGCGCGCAGTGCAGCAATGGCTTGCTGCCGAATCAGCTGATGAAAACGTCCTATCGGGATTTTGCTCCGCGTGTCGGCATCGCGCTGTCGCCGGATTCCAAGACGGTGGTGCGCGCCGGATGGGGTGTCTTCTACAACCAGGAAATCGGCAATGCGTACTTTGACTTGGCCCGCAACATCGCCGGACGCGTCACCATCACTTCCAACGCCGGCACCCCCAGCATCTTCTGGAGCAACGCGGTCCCGCCCTCTGGCGGCGCCCTCGCCAATGTGCCATCTCCCTACGCCTATGCCATGTCCATCGACCACCACACCACCTATTCCATGCAGTATCTGATCAACGTTCAGCGGCAGTTGACCCCCAACTGGGCCGTTGAGGCCGGGTACCTGGGCGGTCAGAGCCGGCACTTGCAGGGCTTCCAGGATGCCAACCAGGCAATTCCGGGCACGGTCGGCAGCGCCACCTCGCGTCTGCCCTACCCCGGCTTTAGCAATATCCAGATGGTGCAGGATGGCGGCAACGGCAATTACAACTCTCTCAGCGTCAAGGGCACGCGGCGGTTCTACCAGGGCTTCAGCGTGATCGGGTCGTATACCTGGGCCAAATCCATCGACACCACCAGCGGAATCCGCAACCAGGGTTTCGACACCTTGTACCCGCAGAACAGCTATTGCCTCCTGACCTGCGAGCGCGGACTCTCCGCATTCGACACCAAACAGCGGTTCGTGACTTCCGTGCTCTACGACTTGCCGGTCGGCAAAGGCAAGTCGGTGAACATCACCAATCCGGTGGCGAACACCATCATCGGCGGCTGGCACATCGGCGGCATCGTGACCCTGCAGAGCGGCATGCCCGGAAATCTCACCATCGGCGGTGTGGATAACGCCAGCACCGCCGCCGGCGGCTATGACCGCCCCAACTCGACCGGTGTGAGTCCCTACATCGACAGCCCGACGCCCTCCAGATATTGGAGTCTTGGCGCCTTTACCGAAGCGCCGCCGGGACAGTTCGGCACCGTGGGGCGCAACGCAATCCGGGGTCCGGGAATCATCGGATTCGACGGCGAAGTCCACAAGGAATTCCGCATGCCGTACAAAGAGGGCCACCTGCTCCAGTTCCGCTTTGAGGCTTTCAACATTCTCAACCACCCGAACTGGAGTATGCCGAACCTGAACGTTCTGTCCGGGGCGGCGCAACCCGGATTGCCGAGTACGGCTGCCCATCAGAGTTTCGGCGTGGTTACCGCGACATCCACGGCCATGCGCCAGATCCAATTGGGATTAAAGTATTCGTTCTGATCAGGAGGCATCATGAGAATCATCCCGTGGGCGCTGCTCGCTTGCGCGCTGTGCTGGGGACAGGCAAACGACGAATGCAAGCCGTCCTCGCTGAACATCCCGGGGGCGCCGTACCCCTGCGTCCATCCCGACCGCAGCGTCACCTTCCGCGTGTCGGCGCCGGATGCGCAGAAAGTGCAGGTCCGCCTGGGCGGCGCCCACGACATGACGCGCGACAAAGACGGCCTGTGGATGGTCACGATCCCGCCGCAGGTGGTGGGCTTCCACTACTACAGCATCGTCGTCGATGGCGCGGTGATCGCCGACCCGGCCACCCGGACCTTCTTCGGCTCCGGCTGGGACAACAGCGGAATCGAGATTCCCGAGCCCGAACCGGATGCCGCCTACTACTCCGCCAAGGATGTGCCGCACGGCCAGGTGAGCCAGCGCTGGTATTACTCCAAGGTCACCGGCAAGTGGCGCCGCTGCTACGTCTACACGCCGCCGGATTATGAGACCAACGCGCGCGCCCGCTACCCGGTTCTCTACCTGCTCCACGGCTGGGGCGAGAACGAGCAGGGCTGGCACACCCAGGGCCACGTGGACCTCATCATGGATAACCTGATCGCCGCCCAGAAGGCCAAACCCATGCTGATCGTCATGGACAACCTCAATGCGGTAAAACCGGGCGAGGATGCCAGCCTCTATGCGGCCCGGGGCATCATCGCCAGGGCGTCGATGGCGGACGTTGCGCCCGCTCCAGCGCCGGGCGGTCGCGGTGCCGCCCCCGCCGGAGGCCGCGGCGGATTCCCCACCAACTGGGGCGGTGTCTTCACGGACATGATGTTCAGCGATCTCATCCCCATGATCGAGCGCACCTATCGCGTCGCGCCCGGCCGCGAGAATCGCGCCATGGCCGGGCTCTCCATGGGCGGCATGCAATCGTTCCTGACCGTCCTCGGCAATCTCGATAAGTTCGCCTACCTCGGCGGCTTCAGCGGCAGCAGCGGCGGCCGCGGCGGCTTCGATCCCAAGACCTCCAGTAACGGAGTCTTCGCGGACGCGGCCGCGTTCAATAAGAAGATCAAGGTCCTCTTCCTCGGGATCGGCTCCGTCGAAGGCCCCGGCACCAAAACCTTCAGCGACCAGTTGACCCAGGCCGGAATCAAGAACGTCTATTTCGAGTCGCCCGGCACCGCCCACGAATGGCTCACGTGGCGCCGCTGCCTCAACGATTTCGCTCCCCGGCTCTTCAAGTAATCGCGATCGGGTATGTCGAACAGATCCCTCCCGCTGGTCCTGCTCGCCGCAGCCTGGACCGCGAGCACCGGCGCGCAAACCGGCGGTGCGCCCGAAAAGCGCATTTCCGTCACCGTGGACGTCGCCAAAACCCGCCCGCCGATCTCACCTTATATTTACGGGCAGTTCATCGAGCACATCGGCGACCTCGTCAACCGCAGTGTCTGGGCCGAGATGATCGACGACCGCAAGTTCTACTATCCCGTCAACTCCGATCCCGAACCCGCGGCGCCCGGCGCATCTCAAGGTCCGCCTCGCGGCCGCCGGCCCAACCGCTGGCGGCCCATCGGCCCCGACGCGTCCATCGTCATGGATCGCGACCACCCCTACGTCGGCGACCACACTCCCCTCATCCGGCTGGCCGGCGCCGAACCACGAGGCGTTCAGCAGGCCGGTATCGTGCTGCGCAAGTCCGGAGCCTACTCCGGCCGCGTCGTGCTCTCCGGCGAACCGGGCGCCGCGGTCCGCGTCAGCCTCGTTTGGGGCCCCGGTCCCGCCGATCGCCAGTCCGTTCCCATCAACGGTCTGCGCGCCGCCTACGCCACGTTCCCCTTGCAGTTCACCGCCGGTGCCGATACCGAAAATGGACGCCTCGAAATCGCCGCCACCGGCGCCGGATCCTTCCACGTCGCAGCCGTCTCGCTCATGCCCGCCGACAACATCCGCGGATTCCGCCGGGACACTACCGGTCTGCTGAAGCAGCTCCGCTCCGGCATGTACCGCTTCCCCGGCGGCAACTTTCTCTCCGCGCACGAGTGGCGCGACGCCATCGGCGACCCCGACCGCCGGCCTCCTCGCTGGGACCCGGTCTGGTCGGCCTTGCAGCCCAACGATGTCGGCACCGACGAGTTTCTCGCCCTGTGCGACCTCCTCGGCGTGGACGCCTTCATCAGCGTCAATGCCGGTTTCGGCGATGCCCGTTCCGCCGCCGAGCTGGTCGAATACGTGAACGGAGCCCCCGGCACGCCCATGGGAAAGCTGCGCGCCGCCAACGGACATCCCGCTCCCTACAACGTCAAGTGGTGGGGCATCGGGAACGAAATGTACGGACCCTGGCAGTTCGGCTACATGGCGCTCAAGCAGTACGTCTACAAGCACAACCTGTTCGCCAAAGCGATGCGCGCTGTGGACCCGTCCATCACCTTGCTCGCCACCGGCGCCACACCCGATGAGATGACCGTCAATAGCCTGTCGCTCGGCCTCACCGGCAAAGTCGTCGGCGATTACGGCTCCGACGCCGACTGGACCGGCGGGCTGATCGCCCACTGCCTCGATAACATCGACGTGATGTCGGAGCACTACTACAGCTACGACCACCAGCGATTCGATCTCACCCAGAACAAGCGCGTGCCCGTCGAAGAGCCCCTCGTCGATACCGTCTACCGGCCCGCCAACCGCGTGCGCGGCAAAGTCGAAGCCTACGAGGAATACTCGCGTCGCTTTCCTGCCCTCCAGGCGAAGCACCTTCAGATTGCGATCGACGAGTGGGCGTTCACCCGCCTGCCCGCCAATCTGAAACAGACTCTGGCCAACGCCCTGGCCTTCCACGAGATGTTCCGCCACACGGACCTCATCCGCATGGCCGGCCACACCATGGGAACCTCCTCCATCGAGTTCAATGCCACGGAAGCCGCGCTCAATACTACCGGCCTGCTCTTTCAGCTCTATCGCGATCACTTCGGGACTGTGCCTGTCGAAGTCGATGGCAACTCGCCGCCGCCGCCCCCCAAGTACCCGGTGGGCGGCGATCAGCCGAGGGTGAACGCAGGCAGCCCCACCTGGCCCCTGGACGTGAGCGCCGCGCTGACCAGCGACGGAAAGTTTCTCACGCTGGCTGTGGTCAATCCGACGGAATCCGCTCAGGCGCTCGACCTGAAGATCACGGGCGTCGATCTGCGCGGCAAGGGCCGGGTCTGGCGCCTGGCCGGTCCCGGTTTGGAGGCGCTAACCGGTCTGAGCCGCCACGAGGTTCAGGTTGTCGAATCGCCGGTGGGCGAAGTCCCCGCCACGCTCCAGTGCGCGCCCATCAGTATTGACCTTTACCAATTTGAGAGGCGCTAGCTGGCCCCGGACTTGATACAGTGTTTCAGGCAGGAGGAGTTGATGCAACCACCGAATCGCAGAACTCTGCTGAAGAGCGCGCTGCTCCCGTTTGCGGGAATGGCGGCGCTGCCGTCCCTTTCGGCTGCCGTGGAGGATGCCACCACTCCCTACAACCGGCCCAAGCTCAAGATCACTGACATCCGCACGGCCGAAGTGCGTGTGCACGGATACCAGGTACACGTTCGCGTGTACACCGACCAGGGCGTCGTCGGACAGGGCGAATCGACCGACGCCGCCGCCGGCAACGTTCCGCTCATCCGGTCCTTCTCGCGCCTCCTCGTCGGGCAGGACCCGCTCAACATCGAGGCCGCCTTCGAGCGCATCCGCACCTCCGGTGTCTTCGCCGGCGCGCAGGCCGGCCAGTATGTCACCGCCCTCACCGCCGTCGAAATCGCGCTCTGGGACGTCGCGGGCAAAGCCCTCGGCCTGCCCGTCTACCAGTTGCTCGGCGGAAAGGTCCGCGACCGTGTGCGCGTCTACTGCGATTCCGGCGCCCGCGAAATGGTCCCCGGCGACGAGCAATCCAAGGCGCGCATCCGCCAGATCCAGGAGATGGGCTTCACCGCCGCCAAGATCGACATCGACGACGCCACCGACCCCGCGCGCTTCGACCGCGTGAACTGGACCGCCTCCAACGCCGAGGTCGATCACATGGTCGCCAAAGTCGCCTTCACGCGCGAGCTCTACCCCAAGCACTTCGACCTCGCCGTCGATATGCACGCGCGTTACGACGCCGGCACCGGCAAACGGGTCGCCAAAGAGCTCGAGCCCTTCAAGCTCATGTGGCTCGAAGAACCCGTCCCGGCGGAAAATATCGACGCCATGCGCGACGTGCGCGCCTCCACCAGCACGCCCATCTGCTGCGGCGAGAACATCTACATGCGCTGGGGCTTCCGCGAGATCCTCGAAAAGCGCGCCGCCGATATCATCATGCCCGATTTCCAGAAATGCGGCGGCCTGCTCGAGGCGCGCAAGATTGCCGATATGGCCCACGCCTACTACGTGCCCGTGGCTCCCCACGCCGTCACCTCGCCCATCGGCATGATGGCCACCGCCCACGTCTGCGCCGCCATCCCCAATTTTCTCGTCGAGGAATGGCACTGGATCGATTCGCCCGACCTCTGGCGCAACTGGGTCAAGGAAGGCGAAATCATTCAGAAAGGCTTCATCATTCCGCCCGAGCGGCCCGGCATCGGCGTCGAAATGAATGACGACGGCGCGCGCAAAGCGCAGGTGCCCGGCACACCCTGGTTCGAGCCTACGAAAAGAGGATAACCATGCGCCTCACGATATTCGTTCTCGCCGCCGTTTCCGCCTTCGCGCAGCCCGGAGTCCTGACCAAAGAGCTGCTCATCCAGTACACGCCCGATTGGAAAGGCGAGCGCTTCGCCGATGGCCGCCCCAAGGTCCCCGACGGCATCCTGAAGCGCATGAAATCGGTGACCCTCGAGGAAGCGTGGGCCCAGTTGCGCACCGCCGGATTCAACCACGAATACGAGGATGGCTGGTATTGCATCCATCCCGACAAGGTCCTGGTGGGCCGCGCTCTCACCGCCCAGTGGCTCCCCGGCCGCCCCGACATCCAGAAAATAATCGAAGAGCACGGCAAAAAAGACGGCCGCATCGGCGGCCAGAATGCCTGGCCTGTCGACATGCTCCAGCCCCAGGACGTCTACGTCTGTGACCACTTCGGGCTCAAGCAGGACGGTCCCTCCATCGGCGACAACGTGGGCAATGCGATCTACGCCCGCAGTCACAATGGAATCGTCTACGACGGCGCCGTCCGCGACATCAACGGCCTCGAAGAACTCGAGGATTTCGTCTCCTTCGTTCGCTCGTACGATCCCTCGCACCACTTCGGCAGCCTGGCCACCGGCGCGCGCCTGAATTCCACCATGATCGGCATCAACATTCCGATCCGCATCGGCAAAGCCACCGTCATGCCCGGCGACGTCGTCCTCGGCCGCAACGGCGGCGTCATTTTCATCCCTCCGCAGATTGCCGAGCAGGTGGTGCAATATTCGGAGATCACCCATCTCCGCGACATGTTCGGCCATCAGCGCCTGCGCGAGGGCAAATACACCGCGGGCCAGATCGACGCCGCCTGGTCCGCCCCCATCGAGGCGGATTTCACCGGCTGGCTCCGCGAGAACATGGACCACCTCCCGGTCGCCAAAGAGCAGGTCGAGGAGATCCTCAAACGCCGCCAGCGGTGAGAACCTCTTCACAAAGGACTTACGCCGAGCGTCGCGGAGCCGCGACCGTCAGGGAGCGGTTTCCCACACTCCCGGCCTTGTAGCCCTTGCCCTGGGCTCCTTGTATTACGTCCTGCGGGACATGATCGAAACCTACGAAAAGACCCGGCAGCGGACGCTCGTCCTGGAGCTTCTCGGCCGCGTGCTGCTGGCACAGTCGAAATACGACGATGCCCGGCGCGCTTTCGAGTCAGTGATCCGGATGGCTCCCAAGCGTCCCGCGGCCTTCAGCGGACTGGCTGAAACGCGGCTGCTGCAGGGCATCGAAATCGGGCAGGCCCTGGAGAACGTGCGCCGCGCGCGCCAGTTGCAGTCGGAGCGCAAGCGGCTCGCGTCCGTTTGGGCGGACGAAGCCTGGGCTCTGGCGATCCTGGGGCGCTCGGCGGAAGCGCAACAGGCCCTCGAAGCCGGAGCACACGACATGGCGAGCCGGGATGACCCTGCTCGCGCTCGAACAGACGTCGGTCGCCATGCAGTGGTTCGCCAAAGCCGCCGAGATCGACCCGGACGGCTACTACGGACGGCTCGCCGCCAGGCATCAACGCCGTGCGCCGGCGAAGATCTCTGTGTAAAGCCGCTCCATATCCCGCGCGAAGCGCCCGGTGTCGCACACCGGAGAAACGCCGAGCCGTGAACGCATCCCGCGTCGCAGCTCCAGCAGGCGCTCCCGCGAACTCGCCAGACCGGTCGCCAGGGAGATATAGCCCTCCGGTCCATCTCCTACCAGCTCATCAAGGCCGGCGGCTCGCAGAATCGAGGCGCTCGTGCGCGAAGCCCAACGATCTCCCCAAAACGTCACCACCGGGACGCCTTGCCAGATCGCCTCGGTCGTAGTCGTGCCGCCATTGTAAGGGAAGGTGTCCAGCGCGATATCGATCTCACCGTACGTTTCCAGGAACTGATAATGTTCCGCGGGACCCTCCAGCCGCACCCGCTCCTGCGGGACTTCGCATCGCTCGAACAGGCCGTGTACGAACTCCCGCGAGCCCGGCGACGCCAGCGCCCCGTTCTTCAGGATCAGAGTGCTGTCCGGCACCTGCTTGAGAATCCTGCTCCATGCCGCGATCACGCCGCTCGTAATCTTGTATTGCGAGGCCAGCGACCCAAACGTAATCCTGCCGGTGGCCAGGCACGGCGGGTCGCTCACCGCGGGCACCGGATAGGTCACCTCGAAAGTCAGGTAGCTGCCCGGCACCCGTAGAATCTTTTCGCAGTAGAATTTCTCTTCTTCGGACGGAATCACCACGTCGTCGCCGATCAGATAGTCGAACCCGGCCATGCCGGTGGTCGCATACATGTTGAACCACCCCACGATGACGTCGGCCGGCCGCATCGTGTACAGCGCAAGCCGCCCTGGTGCGCTGTAGCCATTCAGATCGACCAGCACATCGATCCCCGCCCGCGCAATCCGCTGCGCAACCGCATCGTTGGAAAGCTCGCTGATGTCATGGAACACGTCTCGCGGATCGCCGCCATAGCCATGCCGGATCTGCGATGCCGGCGCGTCGCAGAAGAGATGAACCTCGAAGCGCCGCCGGTCGTGATGATTGATCAGGCCCCACACCGGCTTCATCCAGTTGTGATCTTGAAAAAAGGCAGAGACGTAGCCGATCCGCAGCGGAACATCACCGCCTTTCGACATGCCTGGCGCCCGCCCCGCCATTCGCCTGGAAGGAAGGCGGTGTTCCGCCCATCTGCGCCGCGCATCGAGTATCGCCTGATTGTCGCTTGCCGGACTTCCCGGGATGATCGTGGCAATCGCCAATTCGGGCAATGCCGGATTGCTCCCTGCCGCGGCCTGGCGAAAAAGCTGCAGCGCCTCCTCCACCTGCCCCAGCTTGAACAGTACCTGTCCCAGATTGTGCTGCGCCTCCGCCCACTCCGGGTGAATCTCCAGCGCTCTCCCGAAGCAGCCGATGGCCGCCGCATATTCCTTCCGTGAGCTTTCCGCGCAGCCGGCCGAATACCACGCGCGGCCGAGTTGCGGATTGAGTGAGAGCGATCGCCGATACGCCGCCGCGGCAGCCGCAAGCTGCCCGAGCGTCTGCAGGGCATTACCCAGGTCGCAGTGCAACTCTGCGTCGTCGGGCATCAGGACCGCGGCCCTTTGCAAAAACGGGACGGCTTCTTCGGTCCGTGCCGATCCCTTCAGGATTCGACCGAGGGCAGCCAGGGCGCCCGCATGGTCGGGCGTGGCTTGCAGAATCTCCTGATAGAGCGCACTGGCCTCAACCAGTCGTCCGGCGCGATGGTGCTCCAGCGCCCGCTCGAATCGATCGTTTCGCTGCCCGGCCAAGGCTTGAGTATAGTCGGTTCGATGCCATCGGCGCTCTCAGGTTTTTGCGTTCCTTTGGCATTTCTCCGCGTTCTTTCCTCCGCGTCTCTGCGTCTCCGCGGTGAACACTCCGCTACGCGATCTTCTCGTTCAGCGTGGGTGTGCTCTCGTATGCCGGACGCTGCGAAAGCGCCAGCAGGACGGTCGTGAAGTCGCCCTGGAAAAGCTGGATCTCGTGCGGCTTGGCGTCCGCCGGCGTCAGCATCCCCACCAGTTCGCGCGGGCCGAAGGTGAGATACGCCGCGCGCCCCTCCGGTGTGCCGAGATAGAACGAAAGATCCTGCGTCTGCTCCTCCAGGTTCATTTGCAGCACATCGCGGAATATCGTCGAGTGGAGTTCCGCCAAAACTCGCGAGTTCTCCGCCGGATCGTACTCGTTTGCATCGCTCCCCCCATATCGCCCGGTGGACCGGTCGCGAAACGCCGCTACGTAGGCCAGTCGCCCGATCGTGGTCGGAACCTTCGACGCTCGATGCAACCAGAACTCCTCGCACGCCTGAGTAGGCTTGGTCGTCATGACCACCACTTCGTTCGCGGTCTCCTCCGACTCATGGACGAAGCAGCTCTCGAACGAGTGGTCCAGAAGTTCATCGGTCAGTTCAAACGGCAATTTCTCGAAATGGATCAGGTTGAGCGCATGGCTCAGCACGTCGCGCGGATGGCAGCGGCGGAACGCTTTGCCTGTCTGTTTATAATGCCGCTCCACAAAGCGGTCCACCATGTCGCGCGAATACGGAAGACTGTTGGCGGCGCAGAAGCTCTGAAAGATCGTCGTGAATTCGGGAGCCGACGGCCCGCGCAGCAGCATCTTGTATTGAATCCGGCGCAGGAAGGCTTCGTCCCCGATATCCGCCGGGTTGAGGTTGGTCGAGAAAACCAGGAACGTTTCAAACGGCACCGTCATCTTGCCGCCGGTCATAAAACTCAAGAAGTCCACCCGCCGTTCCATCGGCACGATCCAGCGGTTCAACACTTCGGCCGGAGTGGCGCGCTGCCGCCCGAAGTCGTCGATCAGGTACATGCCATTGTTGGCCTTCACATGGAAGGGCGCCTCATACACCTTGGAGTTCTTGTTGAAACGCAGGTCGAGCATGTCCAGCGAGAGCTCGCCGCCGCTGATGATGAACGGCCGCTTGCACTTGGCCCACCGCTTGTCATAAGAGGACTCCTTGGCGATCGCAATCACCGAGCTGTGCTCTTCTTGTTCGACCGGGTGGTGATAAATCGGATCGTAAACCTGAATGATGTTCCCCTGGCATTCGATGGCGTAAGGCACGTACACCGGAGCCGTTTCCAGGTTGTTCAGCGACTCGATCAGAAACGTCTTCCCATCGCCAGGCTTGCCGTAGATCAGAAGCGAGTTTCCCGCGCTCACCGCCGGCCCCACCTGGTCGAGGATCTGCCGCGTGAGAACCATCCCGGAAAGAGCCTTGGCCACAGCCGCCTTGCCGAGCCACCCCTTCTCCGGCCGCTGCCGCCGGACCTGCTCCACGTATTGGCTCAGCGGTACCGGCGCCGGGCCCACGTATTGGTTGCTCTCCAGGCATTCGCGCGCCCGCGCGCGGCCGGCCTCGGTCAGAGAGAACTGGGAGCCCACCCCTCCCATTCCCATCGAACGCTTGATCTGCGCCAGATGGCGGATCTTTAGCGACTCCACCACGTCCTGAATCACGCTGAACCGGAGACCGAGCGCGGCGGAAAGGTCCTGGCCATAGACATCGCCCCGGAAATAGAGCGTGTTCAGGATCAGGTGCTCCATCGAGGATTCCGAAAGACCTGTGTCTTCCAAAGACTCCGGCTCGCGCGGGTGAATCGGTTGGCTCGCGGACATGAGTTGCCCTCCGTCGTTTTCAAGATCTGGATTCTGGTTGCAAAAGCCGTTCCCGGTCAAATTCAAATTCAACCAGAAGTGCCTAACGTCTGGAAGTTGACTTCGGTTAGCGCGAGTACCATAGGTTCTGTTGACGTCAATACGGCATTTACTGGATTGCGCTCGCTGGCGTGCCCGCCGCTTTGACCGGCGAGAACAGAACGTTCAGCCCCTCCGCCATCGTCGGGTGCGCCAGAATCGCGTCGCGCAGTGCGGTGTACGGCAGCCCGCTCAGCATGGCCACCTGCACGACCGACATGACTTCCCCGGCTTCCGCCCCGATCATCGCAAAGCCGAGAATCCGTCCGTCGTCGGGCGCGATCAGCGCCTTCATAAAACCCTGCGCTTCGCCGGTCGTCTGTGTCCGGAGAATGGACGACGTGGGCGCCTTCACCACCTGCGCCGCGATTCCCATCCGTTGCGCCGAAGCCTCCGTCAGTCCGACCTGCGCCACCTGCGGATCCGTGAACAGGCAGGAGGGCATCAGGCGTCCCTGCGTGCTGCGATTGCCGCCGGCCAGGTTGTCCCGGATGACGCGGAAGTCGTCCATCGAGGCGTGCGTGAACTGCGGGCTTCCGGCGCACTCTCCGATCGCCCACACACCCGGCGCCGTGGTCTCCAGGCGATCGTTCACTCGAATCCATCCTCCCGGCGCGAGTTCCACCCCCGCCAGTTCCAGGCCGACACCCGTCGTATTCGGAGTGCGGCCGGTCGCCGCCAGAACATGGCTCGCCAGGATCGTTCTCTCCCCGCCGGATGTTCGCAGCGTGAGCCGCACCACGCTTCCCGAGCGGCCCTCGGCACGGGTGAGGTCCGCTCCAGTTACGACCTCGACCCCTTCCTCCGAAAGAATTCGCTGGATCTCACCGGACACATCGGCATCCTGATTCACCAGAAGGCGCGAATCGCGTTGCAGGATGGTGACCGCGCTCCCGAACCGGCGATACGCCTGAGCGAACTCGAGTCCGACGTAGCCGCCGCCGATAACCACGAGATGTTCCGGCAGCAGGTCCAGTTCGAGCGCCTCGATGTGCGTCAGCGGCCCGCACTCCTTCAGGCCCGGAACCGCGGGAATGGAAGCATGCGTGCCCAGGTTGAGAAAGATCCGCTCTCCGGTAACCCTCCGCACGCCGCCCTCGATCAGGCGCACTTCCAGTGTCTTGGGCGCCACAAATCGGGCCTCTCCCATCGCCAGTTCGGCCCCCGTGGCAGCGTATTTTTGGAGATGGATTGCCACCAGCGCTTTCACCATCTCGCGCTTGTGGTCTCTCACCGCCGCCATGTCGGTCGAGACGGGACCGGTCGTGACCCCGAATCGTTTCCCGTGGCGCGCCAGGTCGCCTACCTTCGCGCTCCAGATCTCGTTCTTGCTCGGAAGGCAATTGATGTTGGGGCATGACCCGCCGATCCATCGCCGCTCCACCACCACCGTGGACTCGCCCGATTGCGCCAGGTGCCAGGCGAGGTACTTCCCACCTTCGCCGCTTCCGATAATTACATTTTGGTAACGATCCTGCGCCATTCCGGAGCCCTCCCTCAAAGCATAGATGCTCTAGTGAGGGCTTTCGCGTCTGATCCGCCCCGGGCCGCGCCTTACTTTTCCCGCTTCACGTCGATCTTGGCCTTCAAGTTTCGGCCTTCACCGGTCGCGTTCGCGTCGCCTGTCATTCGGTCGCCCGCCACTGCAAGCTCGAATTTGATCGCGATTTCGCCGTCGGCCGTTTCGAGCGTAATCTTGTCGCCCGCTATCTTGCCCTTCGTGATTTCGTGCTGCTCGCCCTCGTTTGGCCCCACGGTCCCGGTGATTTCGGAGCCATTCTGCTTCAGCACCAACACGGCGGTCGAGTCCTTCGTCTGCCCGTCCGGCCCGATCATGTTGAAGCTCCCCGACCATTTGCCAGTGACGTTTTCGTCCGCCACGGCCAAGCCCGCAAAGGCTGCCAGTACCAAAAAGCACAGGAATATTCGCATCCGGTCCCCCCTCTCGCAAAGCATAGACGGCGAAAGATCCCAAAAGTTCCAGGTTTTGGAGCGTTAAGAGGTACTTCACGGAGATACCTGGCTTCCACCTGGCTTCAATGAGGCCGCGAGCGAATCGCTCGCGGAATTGATAGCAACTTTGATCTATTTGAATGGGGCATGCGGCTTCAATGGGGCCGCGAGCGATCGCTCGCGGAATTGCCGAACCCTCCGCCCAGGGTATCGGTGGCGGTCACCTTTAAGACGTAAGCGCCGGGGGTATCGAACAGCGCGCCCACCGTCGCCTGCGACGGGGTGTCGAAGGTGACGTTGCCGGGGCCGCTCACCTTG
>DATJYJ010000230.1:0-25933 GCA_035578025.1 Verrucomicrobiia bacterium | reverse complement strand
CGGCCCGCGCGAGGTCCTGATCGAGACCGGAGTCTCCGACAACATCTACGCCATCGATGTCGAAAAGGGCGAAGTGATCTGGAAGAAGCACTTCGAGAGCACTTGGACTCCTCCTGCCAACGGTGGCAGAGGCGGCGGCATCCTCTGCCCCGGCGGCATCACTGCAACACCGGTGATCGGACCGGCCGATACCGCTGGCAAGTACACGATCTATGTTGCCTCCTGGGATGGCAGGCTGCACCAGTTGAATGCCGCCGATGGCGAAGATGTCGCTGCGCCCTCGAAATGGATGCCGCCTAACGGCAAGCCCTACGCCCTGAGCCTCTTCAACAACGTTCTTTACACCCACACCGCGCAGGGCTGCGGCGGCAATCCCAATATGGTATACACCTACGACCTGGCCACGAAGAAGGCCGGCTCGTGGGGTCCCGCCGGCGGCGGCATGTGGGGCCGCACCGGTCCCGCCATCAGCTCGAGCGGCGTCATGTACACCGGCACCGGTGACGGCCGATGGGACCCGGAGAATGGCATTTACGGCAATGGCATCATCGGCGTCAAGCTCGATCCGCAGACTAAGACGCCGCTCCTCGAGGACTACTACGGCCCATCCAACGCCGAATGGCTGGTCAAGCGCGATCTCGACATGCAGGTTACGCCGGTCATCTTCGATTACAAGGGCAAGGAGCTGATGGTCGATGCCGGCAAAGAGTGCCGCCTATACCTCATGGACACCACATCCATTGGGGGCGACGATCATCGCACTCCGCTCTACCGCAGTCCGCTGCTCTGCAACGAAGACGTGAACTTCGCTTCGGCCGGAATCTGGGGATCGCTCGCCAGTTGGGAGGACTCCAAGGGAACCCGCTGGGTGCTCACGCCGATCTGGGGCAAGAAGCACTCTCAGTTCAAAGCGCCCATCGAACACGGCGAGGTCAAAGACGGCGCGATTGTGGCATTCAAGGTCGAAGAGAGGGGCGGTAAGCTGACGCTCACTCCCGCGTGGATTTCGCGCGATATGAACCGCGCCGAGCCTCCCGTGATCGCCAACGGCCTGGTGTTTGCCTACGGCAATGGCGAGGACACCGACCAGGCTTACGCCGATGTGGGCCTCGACGACGTGGCCTCGCGGCGCATTCCGGGATCGACGCATGCTGTGCTATATGTTCTAGACGCCCAGACCGGAAAGGAACTCTGGTCGAGCAGCGACGAGATCAAATCCTGGAATCACTGGAGCGGCCTCTCACTGGCTAACGGCCGAGTCTATATCGCGACCTTCGACAGCGTCCTCTATTCCTATGGCATCAAGAAGTAGGCTCCTGCTGCTGCCACTGCTGGCTGTGGGCGCCGCTGCGCAGACGCCCGATCCGGCGCAGAGAATTCAGGAGCTGGAGCGCCAGGTGGCTGCTCAGCGCAAGCTGCTGGTCGATTGGGGCGGGCTCACGCGCTACGGCAGCGAAGACACCGAATTGTCCAAGCCTGGGCCCGGCGAGAATCGCGTCGTATTCCTGGGCGATCAGATCACCGAGAAATGGAGCCCGTTCTTCCCTGGCAAACCATATCTGAACCGCGGCATCGCGGGCCAGACTTCGCCGCAGATGCTGGTGCGCTTCTACCAGGACGTGGTTTCCCTGAATCCGAAGGTGGTCATCATCCAGGCGGGAACGAACGATCTCGCGTCTCTGATCGCTCCCGCGACGCAAGGCACAATGGCGGACAATTTCATGTCCATGGTGGACATCGCCAAGGCCCACCGGATCCGCGTAGTGCTCGCGTCGATCACGCCGGTGTGCGACTGTTTCACCAAGCAGACGGGGTTGCGGCCTCAAGGAAAGATCATCGGCCTCAATGGTTGGATTAAGGATTACGCCGCGGAGAGCGGTTCTGTGTATATGGACCTTTACTCCGCGCTCGCCGAGGGCCGGAATTTCAAGAAGGAATTGACCGCCGATGGTCTTCTGCCGAACGATGCGGGTTACGCAGCGATGGCTCCGATTGCCGAGAAGGCCATCGTCGAAGCATTGCATTAGTGGGGTAGGGTTCCGACCTGCCCCGCGCGCGAAGCGCGCCAAGGAGTTTGAGAGATGCCGAGAACCGAACTAGCCGCCGTGGCCTTCGTCGTCGCGCTGTGCGCATTCCCAGCGCATGCCCAATTCGGCCGGGGCGCCGGCGACTACAGCACCATTGGCAGTGACGCGCAGCGCTCCTCCTGGGTACGCACCGACGCCAAGATCTCGCCAGCCGCCCTTCAGAAGCCCGGCTTCGAGTTCCTCTGGAAGGTCAAACTCGAGGGTGACGGCAGGCAGGCGAACGCCCTGACCCCCGCGGCGCTGCTCACCTTCTACATTGGCTACCGCGGGTTCCGTGCGCTGGCGTTCAGCGGCGGCAGCGCGGACAAGGTCCTGGCCGTCGATACCGACCTTGGCCGTGTTGAATGGACCAAGTCCCTGATGTCGGGCACCGCGCCCCAGGGTACCGCGGCGTGTCCCGGGGGAATGACCGCGAACGTGGCGCGCCCCGTCTCTGCGGCGTTTCCCGCGAGCATGCCCGTAGGGCGCGGTGGTGGTAGCGGACGCGGTGCCGCCGCCAAGAGCGGCGTCGGCGAGCCGGGCGAGGGCGCGACGATACTCAAAGAGATGGCGGCGCGCGGGAGCGCCAATTCTTTCAATCCCCCACCGCCTGCGAATCCACCGGCTGGCCGGCGCGGCGCGGCCGACGCGGGACGCGGCGCGCCAGCTCCCAACCCGTACGCGCGCGGAGCGGCATGGCTTTACGCCATATCGAGCGACGGCATGTTCCACTCGATGTACGTCTCCAACGGCGAGGAGCCCCATCCCCCCGTTCGATTTCTTCCCGCGAACGCCAACGCCCAGGGCCTGATCGTGGTCGATAACGCGGCTTATGCCACGACCACCGGGGCGTGCGGAGGCGCGCCCGATGCCGTCTGGGCGCTGGATGTGGCATCCGAGCAAGCGGCGAGCTGGAAGCCGGCAGCAGGTGGGATCGCCGGAACCGGCGGTGTTGCGTTCGGTGGCGACGGCACCTTGTTCGTCGCCACCACATCCGGCGATCTGGCCGCGCTCGAGCCTAAAACACTCAAGGTCAAAGATGTCTTCAAAGCAGGCCAGGAACTTACCTCGTCGCCGCTCGTCTTCCAGCAGAAGGACAAGGCCATGATCGCCGCGGCCACGAGCGACGGACGCATCCATGCAATCGACGCGGCTGCTCTCTCAGGAGCCGGTATGCAGTCCGCACCTGTGGCCGCGGGCTCCGGCTTCCGTCCGGGTGCGCTTGCAAGCTATCAGGATAGTGCCGGCACGCGCTACATCCTCGTTCCCACGCCGTCTTCAGTGGTCGCCTTGAAGCTGACCGATCAGGGATTCGAAACTGCCTGGACCTCGCCCGAAATCGCTGCACCCCTTACACCGCTAATCGTCAACGGCGTGGTGTTTGCCGCTTCCAACGGAGACCGCTCCAGGCCCGCGGTCCTGTACGCCCTCGACGGCGTGACGGGAAAGCCCCTGTGGAACAGCGGCAAAACCATAACTTCGTTCGCACGCAACGGCGGCATCTCCGCCGGAGGCTCGCAGGTTTATCTTGGGACATATGACGGGACGCTGTACGCTTTCGGATTCCCGATCGAGCACTGACACCATGAGATTCTTTCGACTTGTAACCGCCCTGGCGATCGCCGCCGCCGGAGCCCGCGCCCAACTGCCGGATGGCGACGGCAAAGCTGAGACACAGAAGCTTTGCGCCCAGTGCCATGAACTGGAGCGATCCATTTCGCTGCACCAGGATCGCACCGGCTGGCAGGCCACCGTGGATAAGATGGCCGGCTTCGGCATGAAGGCCTCGGAAAAAGACATGCAGGCGGCCGTAGAGTATCTCGTGAAAAACTACCCGGCCGAGGACATCCCGCGCATCAACGTCAACAAAGCGCGCGCCATCGAGTTGGAGTCCGGGCTTTCCCTGCCGCGTTCGCAGGCCGCGTTGATCATCCAGTATCGAACCAGGAACGGAGATTTCCATTCGATCGACGATCTGAAGAAGGTCCCCGGGGTGGACACCGCCAAGATCGAAACCCACAAAGACCGGCTGGTTTTCAAATAACGGAGTTTCTATGAAACGACTTAGACTGGCGCCCATGCTGGCGCTTGTGATGTTGGCGTGGTCGCAGCAGCCCCAGCAGCAGCCTTCGATGCCTGGTGGACCCGGCCGCGGCGGACGCGGCGGAGGAGGATTCACCCAGCCCGACCCGATCGACTTCGTCGACAACACCGGCTGGAAATCCATGTTCGACGGGGCGACGCTGAGCGGCTGGGACGGCAACAAGGACGTCTGGCACGTGGAGGGCGGCGTCATCGTCGCCGAATCCACTTGCGAGAAGCCGACCGGCACTACCTATCTCATCTGGCAAGGCGGCCAGCCGGGCGATTTCGAGCTGAAAGCCGAGATGCGCGGCGAAGGCGCCGGCATCAACAGCGGCATACAGTATCGCAGCTTCATGCAGCCGCCTCCCCAGCCCCCCGCCGGCGCGACGCCCGCCGGACGCGGCAGCCGCGGACCCACCGGCCCGTGCCCCAGCGGGCAGCCGCGCGGCACACCCGATATGGCCGCCAACGCCAAGTGGAACGTCGGCGGTCCGCAGTCGGATTTCGACGGCACCAACCGCTACACTGGCCAATACTACGAGGGCGGCACCAATCGCGGCATCGTCGCATGGCGAGGCCAGGTGGTGCGCGCCGAGGAAGGCAAGAATATGCGGCTGCTGGCCACGCTCGGCGACCGCGACGAGCTTGGCGGCTACGTGAAAATCAACGACTGGAACCAGGTCCACATCATCGCGCGCGGCAACGAGCTGATCCACATCATCAACGGCCACGTGATGGCGGTATTCCTCGACGACGACCCGACCAAGTTCCGCAAGAACGGCATCATCGCGCTCCAGATCGAAGGCACCGGCAAAATCAGCTTCCGCAATATCTTTATTAAGATGGCTCAGTGACCACTTACCAGGGACGCCGCTGCGCGTCGATAGAAAACGAGCACCTCCGTGTGAGCGTGCTTCAAGAAGGCGGACACATCGCCGAGATCTTCGACCGTGAGACCCGTGTCAATCCGCTGTGGACGCCCCCGTGGACGTCGCTCGAGCCTTCAGCCTTCGACCCCGGCAAGCACGGCAGGGCCTACGGGTCAGGGGCGGAAGCCAAACTGCTTGCCGGCATCATGGGGCACAACCTCTGCCTGGACATCTTCGGCGGACCATCCGCGGAGGAAGCCTCCGCCGGCCTCACCGTGCATGGCGAAGGCTCGGTAGTCTCCTACAAAGTCTCCTCCCGCGGCGATGCGCTCATCTTCCGAGCCAAGCTACCGCAGGCGGGGATGGCGTTTGAACGCAGCATCGAGCTAGGCGAGCGCTCGGTTATCATCCGCGAATCCGTCGAGAATCTCACGGCGTGCGACAGGCCCATCGGATGGACTCAGCACGTCACCCTCGGCCCGCCATTCCTGAAAAGGGGCGCCACTGAGTTCCGTGCGTCTGCCACGCTGTCGAAGGTCTTCGAAGGCGAGTTCGGCAAGCACGATTACCTGCAGGCCGGCGGCGAATTCGATTGGCCGCACGCGCCGCGCATCGCCGGAGGCACGGCCGACCTGCGCGTCATGAACGGCGACCGGGCATCCAGCGGATTCACCACGCATCTGATGGACCCGGCGCGCGAGAATGCCTTCTTCGTCGCGTTCTCGCCCGCGAAGCGCCTGGCCTTCGGGTACGTCTGGAAGCAAGCCGATTTTCCATGGTTGGGCATCTGGGAGGAAAACCACAGCCGCAGGCAGGCTCCCTGGAAGGGCAAGACACTGGCACGCGGCATGGAGTTCGGCGTCTCTCCGATTCCTGAGAGCCGACGCCAGATGATCGAGCGCGGACGGCTTTTTGGGGTCCCCACGTATCGCTGGCTGCCCGCGAAAAGCCGCATCGAAGTCCAGTACCGCGCTTTTGCCACCCCCGCCGACGTCATTCCGGAGACGATCGGCTAGCCCGATGGCCCTGCTGGAAGTCACCGCTGTCTCAAAGCACTTCGAGGGTGTGCAGGCGCTCAAATCGGTGTCTTTCGAGCTCCGGCCCGGCGAAGTGCACGCTCTTGTCGGCGAGAACGGCGCGGGCAAATCCACGCTCATCAAAATCATCACCGGCGCGGAAAAGGCCGATTCCGGAACCCTCAGGGTGGATGGCCACACGGTCGCCCACAACAGCCCCGCCGTAGCGCACTCGCTGGGAATCGCGGCCGTCTACCAACAGCCCGCCCTCTTCCCCGACCTCACGGTCGCCGAGAATATCGCCTTCGCGCTGGAGAGCGCCGGCGTGTGGCGCCGCATCGATTGGGGCGCCCGCGACCAACTCGCGCGGGAGCTCCTCGATCGCGCCGGCACGGATCTCTCCCCGCGCCGCCTCGTTCACACGCTGAGCATGCCGGAGCAGCAGATCGTCGAAATCGCCAAGGCTATCGGCGCGCGCGCCAAAATCCTGATCCTCGACGAACCAACCGCCTCGCTCACGGAGCGAGAGGTAGAGCGCCTCTTTCGCGTCATCCGCGCGCTTCGCGAGTCCGGCGCCGGAATCGTCTACATCTCGCACCGCCTGGAAGAGATCGCCGCCATCGCCGACCGCGTCACCGTACTCCGCGACGGCCAAACGGTCGCCACCCGAGATCTCGGCGGCATCGAGCCCGCCGAACTGATCCGCCTTATGGTTGGCCGCGATGTCCACGCCATCTTCCCCAAGCGCGAAGTGCCCATCGGCGATATCGTGCTCGAAACCCGTGATCTCTCCTGCCGCTCTTCCGGCATACACGACATCAACATCTCCGTGCGGGCCGGCGAGATCCTCGGCCTCGCGGGCCTGGTAGGCGCCGGACGCACCCAACTCGCCGAAACGCTTTTCGGCTTGACGTCCGCCGATGGGGGCGAAATCCTGCTCCGCGGCCGGCGTGTGCACATCTCTTCACCGGCAGATGCCATTGGCCTGAAAATCGGCTATCTCCCGGAAGACCGGCGGCGGCATGGCGTGGTGCTCGAGATGCCGGTCGCCGCCAATGCAACGCTCGCCAGTTTGGGCGCGGTCTCGCGCCGCGGCCTGATCGATGCCGCTGAAGAGCGCCGCATGGCTCGCCGCTATGTCGATCGCCTGCGCATCAAGGCGCATTCCATCCACGCCGAGGCTGGATCGCTCTCTGGCGGCAACCAGCAGAAGGTGGCACTCGCCCGCTGGCTGGCGATCCTACCCGAGGTGCTCATCCTCGACGAGCCGACTCAAGGCGTGGATATCGGCTCCAAATCGGAGATTCATCAGTTGATGGTCGATCTCGCCGCCCGGGGCCTCGCAATCGTCATGATATCTTCGGAGCTACCGGAGATTCTCGGCATGAGCGATCGCATCGCCGTGATGCGCAACGGCACTATCGCGGGCATTCTGCCGTGCGCGGACGCTACGCAGGAGAAAATTCTCGCGCTCGCCCTGGGGCACGAATAAATGGGTTCGCGCACGCGGGAAGTCTCTCTCATCGCCGCGATGCTGGCCATCGCCCTGGTGCTGCTGGCCGTCGCCCCCGGCTTCTTCACCTTCGGCAATCAGCGCGACCTGGTACTGGCCAACATGCCGGTGCTGATCGTGTCGCTCGGCATGGTCCTAGTCATCCTCACCGGCCAAATCGATATTTCGGTGGGTTCTCAATTTGCCATCTGCAGCGTCGCCGCCGGCGTCTTCGCGCACATGGGCCTGCCCACCCCGCTCGCCGGCGCCGCTGCGTGCGCGGTCGGAGCGTTGATGGGCGCGATCAACGGCGCACTTGTCGCGTGGGCCGGCATACCGTCTATCGTCGTGACCCTCGCGACTATGGTGGCGCTCCGCGATGGCTTGCGCTGGGCGACCCAGGGCGCCTGGGTGCAGAATCTGCCGCCGGGATTTCAATGGTTCGGCCAATCGCAAACCGCAAGCGAGCTGATCACCATCGCCTGCGCCCTGGCCCTGGCCGCGGGAGTGAGTTGGGGCTTGCGCAACCTCGCCGCAGGACGCATGGTCTACGCCACCGGCTCCGACGCCCATGCCGCACGCCTGGCGGGCATCAACCCGGCGCGCGTCGTGTTCGCCGCCTTCGTGATCACCGGTGCTCTCACCGGATTCGCCGCGGTCTTCAATGCGGTCCGTTTCCTCCAGATTCCCAGCAACGCCGGCCTTGGCCTCGAGCTCAAGGTGATTGCCGCGGCGGTAGTGGGCGGCGTCTCGATCACCGGGGGCCGCGGCACCGTTGCCGGCGCGCTCCTCGGCGTCTTCCTGCTTGCTGTGATCGGCCCGGCGTTGACCTTTCTGGGGCTCAGCGCCTACTGGGAACGCGCCATCGAAGGCGCGATCATCCTGGCCGCCGTGTCCATGGACGCGGTGCGCCTCCGTTCGGGATACCATGCGCAAGCTGCCGCCCATCGAGCATAAGCCCTGGCACGAGCGGTGCTTCCCAAATGGCGAGTGGGTCCTCGTCCTCGCCCTGGCCGCGGAAATCGCGACCTTCTCCGCCATCGGCGAACGCTTTTTTACGGTCGAGAACCTCTTCGAGGTAGTGCGGCTGAGCGTCGAATTAGGGTTGCTGGCGCTCGCCATGACGCCAATCATGATCACCGGGGGAATCGACCTGTCCGTCGGCTCCCTGATGGGCCTCTCCGCCGTCATCTTCGGCACACTGTGGCGCGACGCAGGCCTGCCGATTCCCGCCGCGGTGTGCGCGGTCCTGCTGCTCGGTTGCGCCGCCGGCCTGCTGAATTCGCTGCTCATCACCAGGCTCGACCTGCCGCCGCTGATCGTGACTCTCGGCTCTCTCTCGCTTTTCCGCGGCATCGCCGAAGGCATCACCAGAGGCTCCGATAATTTCTCCGGCTTCCCGGCAGCCTTCCTGCACATCGGCCAGGGTTACCTGGGCGGGGTAGTCCCGGTGCAGCTTCCCGTTTTCCTCCTGGCCGCGGCCGCGTACTGGATCCTGCTGCATCGCTCGACAATCGGGCGAAGCATATACGCGATCGGCTTCAGCCGGGAGGGCGCGCGCTACGCGGGCCTCCGAGTGCATCGCCGCATCGCGTTTCTGTATTTTCTGTCGGGCCTCGTAGCCAGCGCTGCCGCCATCATCTACGTCGCGCACCTGGGCCAGGCGAAGCCGGACGCCGGCACCGGCTACGAACTGGCCGCGATCACCGCCGTGGTTCTTGGCGGCACGTCCGTCTTCGGGGGGCGCGGAACCATCTGGGGTACGGTGCTCGGGCTGTTCGCGATCTCCATCCTGCAAAACGGACTAAGGCTGGCGGCCCTGCCCTCGGAGCTAACCGGAGTCCTCACCGGCGTGGTTTTGATCTTGACTATAGGACTCGCACGCCTTCGTGCCGCCGGGCACGAAGCGGCAATCGAAGAGGCGGATACCATGAAGAACTCTCAACTCGCAATCCTGTGCGGCGCCATCCTCGGCGGATCTCTGATCGTCGCGGCGACCAACGTCTGGCTGGTGCATTCGATCAGGCCCGCGGACACAGGGAGCGCCGGCGCTACGCGGCGGCCCGTCATCGCCATGATGCCCAAAGCTAAGGGCGACCCGTACTTCATCAGTTGCCGCGCCGGCGCGGAAGAAGCCGCGCGCGAGGCCGGCGTGGAGCTGATCTGGGACGGTCCCACCGGTCTGGATGCCGCCAAACAGAACGAAGTAGTCGAAGGCTGGATCACTCGCGGCGTCGATGCCATCGCGGTAGCCGTGGAGAACTCGCCTGGCATCTCGACCGTGCTTCGCAAGGCTCGGGCGCGCGGCATCAAGGTCCTGACCTGGGACGCCGACGCCGCGCGCGACGCCCGCGATTACTTCATCAACCAGGCCACGCCCGAAGGCATCGGTTTCACGCTCACCGACGAAGGCGCGCGCCTGCTCGGCAATCAGGGAGAGTTCGCCATCATCACCGGGCCGCTCAGCGCCGCCAACCAGAATGCGTGGATCGACAACATTCGGAAACGCGCCGCGGAGAAATACCCGCGTCTGAAGCTGGCCACGGTTCGGCCAGGCGACGACGACCGGGATAAGGCTTTTTCCGAGACGCAGACGATCATGAAGGTCTACCCGAACGTGAAGCTTGTCATCACCATCTCGGCTCCCGAAGTACCTGGATCGGCAGAGGCGGTGCAGCAAGCAGGGCGCAAGGACGTCTCGGTCATCGGACTTTCGCTGCCGAACCTCTGCAAGCGTTACGTGCACGACAACGTCGTGCAAGCCGTGGTGCTCTGGAACACACGCGACCTCGGTTACCTCACCATTCACACCGCGGCCCTGTTAGTTCAGGGCAAAATGTCGAAGGATTCCATCGCCGGTGGGCGCCTGGGCAGGATCGAAGTACGCGGCGACGAAGTCATCCTGGGGAAGCCGCTGGTCTTCACCAAAGCCAACATCGACCAGTATGATTTCTGAGGCAACGGGCCATCGGCCCGGTGCTGGACTCAGCGCCGGGCGGACGACAAAATGCGATCGTCCGCCGCACACAAGACCTTTGAGGACTCTCGCACTTTCAGCGTCGCGGGCAGCCGAATGGTGATTGACTCACGCTCCGGCGCCACGCCCTCAATCCTGTCCAGCAGAATCTGCGCCGCTTTGAACCCGATGTCGTATGCCGGCTGCACCACGGTGGTAATCGACGGGGTGAACAGATCGTCCACGGTCAGCTCGTCGAAGGTGGCGAACGCGATGTCGCGCGGCGTCTCCAACCCGCAATCCCGGAACGCATGCAGCGCTCCCAGTGCCGTCGGACCATTGGTGGAAAAAACCGCGTCGGGTCTCCTGCCGGCTCCCGAGAGCTTCTCGCGGCAGATCGCCGACACATCTTCCGGGCGCAGATTACCTGCCCAGATCAACCCATCGTCCACGGGAATCTTTGCTTTCTGCAGAGCCTGCTTATATCCCTGAACGCGCCGCCGTTCGTTCTTCAGCGCGATCGGCCCCGTCACGATAGCGATGCGGCGCGCGCCCATGCGAATCAGGTGCGACACCCCCATTTCGGCTGCGTCCGTGTCCTCCACCGAAACCGAATCCACCGGTACGCGATCCGGGATGCGGTCCAGGCAGACCACCGGAATGGAAGCGTCGAGAATCTTCGTCAACTGGCTTAGCGGGGTTGGCGCGGCCGCTATGACCAGCAGGATGCCCTCGACCCTTTGCGACCGAAGCAGTGACAGCAGTTCCTTCTGCCGCTCGCCATCGTCATCCGAATTCACCGCGATGAGCGAGTAGCCCTGCTGGCGCGCCGCCGACTCCGCCCCTCGAATCACCTGCGGGAAAAACGGGATGGTCATGTCCGGCACGATGATGCCGAGCGTTCGCGTCTTGCTGGTCTTCAGGCTGCGCGCCACGTGATTCGGGTGATAATTCAGCTGCCGGATCGCGGCTTGCACCTTGGCGCGGAGAGCCTCGCTGACGTTGACCGATCCCGTGATCACGTGCGACACCGTGCCCACGGAAACTCCGGCCACTTCCGCGACCTTTTTGATGCTCGGCATGGCGCGCCAACGCTCTTACGACGCAGCTCCCTTTCTTCCCCCCACTACCGTCCAGCACCGGTTGGCCGCCGACGCCAGCACCGCGTCGGTTACCTGGTCCGTGAGAAGCGCATCGCGAAACGTCGGCGCCGCGCTCGCCCCGGAGCCCGCCGCGGTAAGAAAATCCGCGGCCTGGTGAATGAAAGTGTGCTCGTAACCGATCTGCAGTCCTGGCACCCACCAGTGCTTCATGTACGGATGATCGCCGTCCGTAATATGCAGGCTTCGCCACCCCCGCACGCGCCCTTCGTCCCGGTGATCGAAGTACTGCAGCCGGTGCAGGTCGTGCAGATCCCAGAAAATCGACGCGTGCTCGCCGTTGATCTCCAGCGTGTAAAGCGCCTTGTGGCCGCGCGCGTAACGGGTCGCCTCGAACGTGGCCAGCGAACCGTTGTCGAACCGCGCCAGAAACAGGCTGGCATCGTCGATTCCCACCGGCTCCACTTTGCCAGTCAGGTTGTGCTTGCGGTTCTTGATGAAGGTCTCGGTCACAGCCGACACTTCCGCGATGCCGCCGTTCAGCCACATCGCCGTATCGATGCAGTGCGCCAACAGGTCGCCGGTCACGCCGCTTCCGGCGACCGCGATGTCCAATCGCCACAGGCCCTCGCCGCCTTGGGGAAGGTCGGCTGAAATCGTCCAGTCCTGAAGAAACTTCGCGCGATAGTGAAAAATGCGCCCCAGCCTTCCTTCGTCGATCAATTGTTTGGCCAGCATGACCGCCGGCACCCGGCGATAGTTGTACCAGACCATATTCGCGACCCCGGCCGCTTCCACGGCCTGCACCATAGCCTCCGCCTCCTGCGCGGTGCGCCCCAGGGGCTTCTCGCACATCACCATCTTTCCCGACTGGGCCGCAGCGATGGCGATCTCCGCGTGCGTATCGTTGGGGCTGGCGATGTCCACCAGGTCCACGTCTGGCGATTCCACCACCTTGCGCCAGTCCGTCTCCGAGCGCTCGTACCCCCACTTGGCGGCGAACGCCTGCCCCCGTTCCGCGTTCCGCGCGCAGATGATCTTCAACACCGGCCGATACGGCAAGTCAAAGAAGTGATTCACCTGTGAGAAGGCGTTGGAGTGGGTCCGCCCCATGAACCCGTAGCCGATCATCGCGACATTCAGCGTCTTCATCTCAGTTCCACCCATGTGCGTTGCGCACCGCGATCATCATGCCCAGAACATCCGTCCATGTTTTCGGATCGAGCATCACGGCGTTGGGAAACATGCAGCCGTCCCAGCAGATATGCTGCACCGCGCCGGTCGGCTGGCCATCGGCGCCGCGCAGCCAGGCGCCGGCATCGCGAACCACGTCCAGTTTGCCATTCGGATCGCACGGTTGGCAGTGCCGGCCGGTTTTGTCGTGCGAGCCCGAGCCCTTGACCGTGCCATCGTTCTGGGCCACGTGGAAATCGATCATCCACGGCCGCAGGGCCGCCGCCATGCCGGCATACGCTTCGCGCAGCCGCTCCGTCTGCGACCATTCGAAATCCTCGGGCAGCAGCCGGTCCTCGGGGGCGTTATAGCCCATGGTGAACAACATCGTGTGGGCCATGTCCGCCTGAAAGCCGAGCGTCTTCGGGCGATCGACCATCTCCATCAGTTGCAGGTTGCGCCGCCAGCTATGCATGCCTCCCCAGCAGATTTCGCCCTCGGCTGCCAGCCGCTCGCCAAAGTCTTCGGCGATCGTGCACGCCTCGCGAAACGTGCCGGCAATGCGCTTGCTGTTCCCCTCCGGGTCCTTCGCCCAATCCGCTACTCCGCAGGCTGAATCGATACGCACGATGCCATATTGCCGAATCTTGAGATCGCGCAACTTCAGTCCGATCCGGCAAGCCTTCTTCACCTGTGTGAGGAAGCGGCTCCGATCGGTATCATCGCCCATTGCAGAGCCGCCGCCCGTCGGCGGCCACACGGGCGCCACCAGCGAACCCGCCTTCAATCCTTTCGCAGCCAGTTTCTCTGCCAGCCGCGCAAGGTCGTCGTCCGTGGAGTCGATATCGGTGTGCGGTAAGGAGAGAAACAGATCTACGCCATCAAAGCGGATACCGTCCACCTCGGCGGCGGCGGTGAGATTGATCATCGTATCGAGATCGATCGGCGGCTCCGAATCGGGGCCTTTGCCGACAAGGCCCGGCCACATGGCGTTGTGCAGCGCTGGAAGTGCGTACGTCGCGGTAGGATTCATAAGCGCTCCGTGGGGCAGGCGTCCAGCCTGCCCGCGCTTGAAACGATTCAAGCTCTGACAGCGTATATCACCCGTTCCGCGATGTCAACGCGGTTTATCTACCAGTTTTTCAGCCGCCAGTTGCGGTATGCCACCTTCATCGGAGGACCCACATGCACCTGCACGCCGATAAGGCCGTCGGCAGTCCGGTTCGGCTCGTCGTCATCGATGGTTACGCTCATCACGTGGCCGTTCAGAACGTGGACCAGCACGTCGCCGCGCGCGATCAGGTGTATGGCGTTCCAGTCCGCGGTGATGAATCCTTCCAGTTCTTTCGTGTCGCCCAGGCCAGAAAGCACAATCGGCTTCCGCCCGCCCACTACGTGCGTCACCTGGCCGCGGAGCGCCAGGAACAACCGGCCCTTTTCTTCATAGTTCTGTCCCGTGTACCGGTTTTGCCCGTCGATATCGAACTGGTAGCCGCGCATCGCAAACCGGTTCTCGGGCGTCACCTTGTCCGGCACCACTACGCTGCGATAGTTGACACCGCTGTTACCCCCGGTCGTGATACGGTAATCCACTTTCAGCTCGAAATCCTTGGGTGCACCGCCGCGCCAGATAATAAAGGTATTGCTCTTGATCACAGTCTCCGGTGTGATCTCCCCGACCATCGTTCCATTTTCGACCCGCCAGTACTTGGGATCGCCTTCCCAACCGGTGAGCGTCTTGCCGTCGAAAATCGGCGTGAAGCCTGGTTCGTCGCCGGAAATCGTTTCCGGCCGGTCACTCTGTTTCGGAACGTACGGCTGCTGCGCCGCCACTTTCAAGCCAGGCCAGCCGGCCAGCATCGATGCCAGGAATGGCCTGCGCCGAATCGGGATCATGATCAACTCCTATCGGAAACTCCTTGGACGATATCACAACCCGCCTGAGTCTGCCTGCGAGCGAAGATCATGCAGACCGGCAAATTCAATCGCGTTGGCACACCGCGCAACCTTTACCATGGCACTGCCTCCTCTTTGCGGCATTTGCGGGCCTCGATCGCCGCGGATGCCTGAATCCTCACATCAGATTGGTTCTCAATGGAACATTCGAGGTCCGAAGGCCGCGTCCGCTTCGAAAGAGACCTGAATAAGGCCCCAAAGCTGCAAGTTCTTCGGTGAGAGGATTCTTATGGAGAAGAGCAAAATCAAGAAGACTAATCCGGAGAAGCAATACCGTCGCGTGCTGGCAGCCAGCACCCTGGAAGGCGATAAGGTCCGCAACAAAGCGTGGGACGACCTCGGCAAGGTCGATGAAATCATGATCGATATTCCATCCGGAAGGGTTGCCTACGCGGTCGTGAGTTTCGGGGGAGTGCTGTTTATGGGCAATAAGCTCTTCGCGGTGCCGTGGGATGCGCTGACAATAGACGAAGACAAAAAGTGTTTCGTTCTGGATGTCGACAAAACTACGCTGGAGAACGTGCCCGGTTTCGACAAAAACAACTGGCCGGACATGGCCGATCCTACCTGGGGTAAGAGAATCTTCAAACACTACGGCATAACCCCCTATTGGGACGACTCCGAGCAGGAGCGGGTCTTACGCGGTGGTCATGGCGGGCAATAGCTTATGCCGGAAAGCCGCACGTACCACCAAAGGTGCCGCCGGCCGCCAGCGCGCGGCGCTCTAGGCCGATCAAACGCGGCGCGGACGTTGAGACCGCGCCGCGCTCCCAGGCCCGGCGACTCAAACGTCCTGTTCTCGCTCCTGCGGGAGAGAAAGGTGAAGAGGCATGCTACTTTTGCTTTTGTTACTAATTCTGATACTGGCTGTCGTACCTGCATGGCCTTACAGCCGCGGCTGGGGCTATTATCCGAGTGGGGGCATAGGCACCATCCTTCTGATCCTTGTGGTGCTTATGTTGCTCGGATTTATCCACATATAGCGGCGCTGCTGTGACGACAGGTTTCTTTGAAGATGGCACATAGCCTGCACTTAGATAATCAGGAGGTAAAGGAACATGCTGTATTATGCACTGGTGTTCTTCATTATCGCGGTGGTCGCGGCCCTTCTGGGCTTCGGCGGTGTCGCCGTAGCGTTCGCCGGCGTTGCGAAGATCCTCTTCTTTCTGTTCCTGGTGCTGTTCCTCGTCAGTCTTGTGATGCACCTCGGCAGAAGAGTCTGAAGGCGGCTCTTGGGGCGGGCACGGCGCCGCCGGCTCGCCCGACCGCCCATTTAGTCAGTCCTGATCACTTCTGAACGTATTTCTTGACGTCCTTCGGTCCGACTTCGGCCCCATAGACATTTCCCACCGCATCCGCCGCGACGCCCTCGGCCGCACTCGTGACGGCAGTGCCGGGGGACGGGTCGGGAATGAACGCGACGACCGAGCCATCCTTCGCGCTACCGATCCGGATGCCGCGCTTCCACCCCGGGTTGTGGCCGTAGCCGTCCTTGTCGGTCGATTCGGAGTCGGCCACGTAGATCACGTCGTGGGCATCGATGAAGACTCCGCTCGGCCGGCTGAACTGCTTCCACTCCTCCAAAAATCGGCCGTCCTGGTCGAAAATCTGAATCCGATTGTTGCCGCGGTCGCCAACGAAGAGGCGCCCCCTCGAGTCGAACGCCAGCGCGTGCGGCATCTCGAACTGCCCCGGGCCAGAGCCGTGCCCGCCCCACATCTTCACGAACTTTCCGTCCTTGGTGAACTTCACCACGCGCGCGTTTCCACGCCCCACGTTGTGGCCGTCCGAAACGAAGATGTCGCCGTTCGGCGCGATCGCCACCGCGTTCGGCTGGTTGAATGTGTCCGGACCATCTCCTGCCACGCCCGCCTTCCCGAGAGTCAGCAGCACCTTGCCGTCCGGACTAAACTTGAAAACCTGGTGTCCCTTGCCCTCGATCCCCTGCCCGTCTGTGATCCACAGATTGCCGTCTTTGTCGATGGTGAGGCCGTGAGGGAAGACGAACAGATCCGCGCCCCAGCTTCGCAGCAGTTTGCCGGAAGGATCGAACTCCAGCACCGGCGCTACGTGCGACTCGCGGCACGAGTTCGCCCCGCAACGTTCGGCCACCCAGATGTGCCCGTCCGCGGCCACCGCCACCCCGCTCGTGGAGCCCATGCTACGGCCCTCCGGCAGGTGGAACCAGCGCTCCGCCGTTCGATACGGATTCGGCTGAGCACACAATCCGGCGGCAAGGGCAGCAACAACACAGACGAGCTTCGGCATAGCGGGTTGCGGACGATTATACACCGCTATTCCACGCCGAACACGATCAGCGAACGCCCAGCCGTAATTGCGAGGTACTGCCTGCCCTGGAACCGGTAGCTCATCGGGCTGGCATAAACCGCAGCGCCTGCCTGAAATGTCCAAAGTGGTTTTCCGTTCGCGGCGTCCAGCACAAACACGTTGCCCTCCGGCCTCCAGCCAAACACCGGCCCGCCCGCGGTCGACAGCACTCCCGCCCACGGCGGACCGTGCAGCGCGAATTCCCAGCGCTTTCGCCTGTCAGAGGATCCAGCGCCTGGATCGATCCCGTAGGTTCCACACCAGGGATACCCCGCATGCCACCCGCGCTGAAATAATTGCCGGCCTTGTATTCCGCAGTGGCACGATAGAACACCGTGCCCTCCTCGCGCACCGCAACATACAGCAGCTTCGTATCGGGACTGTATGACGGGCTGTTCCAGTTCGTCGCGCCGTGCACGCCCGGATACACCAGCGCTCCCTCGGGCCGCGGCTCCCTGCCGCCGATCACAACAGGCCTGCCGCGGCTGTCCAAGCCCTCCGCCCAATTCTGCTTCCCATACTGGCGGCCGGGCAGAAACTCGCCCGTGAGCAGAAGCCGCGGATGCCGTACTCGCCGCCGGAGATGCCGACGATCACCTTGTCGCGCAGTGCCAGCGGAGCGGCCGTGATCGAATAGCCGGCTTTGTAGTCCGCGACCGTCGTGTCCCACAGCAGGTGCCGGTCTTGGCGTCCAGCGCCAGAAGGTGAGCGTCGAGCGTGCCCAGAAAAACCGTGTCGCCCAGGATAGCCACGCCGCGATTCACCTGGCCGCAGCAGGTGTGTACATCGCTCGGCACCGCTCTCCGGAACATCCACAGTGGACGCCCCGTGCGCAAATCGAGCACCGCCGCGTGGCTGGGAGGCTCCGAGATGCACATTACGCCGTCCGCCACCAGCGGCGTGACCTCGAACTGGTTCAGGTCGTTGGTCTGATACATCCATACCGGCTTGAGCCGCGCTACGTTACCGCGATGGATCTCCGCCAGCGCGGAGTACCGGTGCCCGGCGTAATCGCCGAGTACGTGAGCCACGAGTCCGGTTCGGACCTCGCGGCCGCAATTCGCTCGTACGTCACCTGCGCCGTGAGCCCGGCCGCAGCGCCCAACAGGATCGCGCGAGCTTTCATCGCGCACCCTGGAGGGAAGAGAGATAGCCAACCAGGTCCTGGAGCTCCTGGTCTGTGAATGCGCCACGATAGCCCGGCATCGGCGACTTGCCCCAATCCTTGAGCAATTCGCGCAATTCGTCTTTGCGGAACGAGTAAATACGGTCGGCACAGTCGCGAATCTGAATGCTGAACGCGTCTTCGTTCAGCCGCTCGCCGGTCACGGCCTTCCCTTCCGCCGTCACGACTCGCACTTGCAGGAAGTTGTCCGGCAGGAAGATCACCCGGCGATATACGGCGAATGTCTCCGGTACCTCGGCCTCGGGATCGAGCACCGATTGACGCAGGTACGCTGCGCTTCGCCTTGCACCGATCTCGGTCAGGTCCGGCCCCATTCGCCCGCCGCGCGGCCCCACCGTATGACACTGCCCGCATCTTCCCTTGTTCCAGAACAGCGATTCGCCTCTCGTGGCATCGCCGCCGGCCGCGGCCTGCTGCACATTCCCAAGGCCCCGCACGTAAGCCGTCAGGGCACGATTCTCTTCGGCAGTCATGCGCGTGCCCGGCATCTGCGTGCCCGGAATGCCGTCGCGGATCACCACCGAAAGCGCTTCGTCGTCCGGTGCGTGCAACAGTCGCCGGACCGCGAGGTTCGCCCCTCGCCCGCCATCGCCCTTTGGCCCATGGCACGGCGCACAGTGCGTGAGGAAGAGCTTATCGGCGGTCTCGTCCGCCGGCGACAGCGCCGGCATCAACGCCATCAGGCCCGTCAGCATCCACCTTGTCATTCGTAACAACTTTCCATGGTACAGTTTACAGGCAAGGGAAGAGGTTGCTGTCGTCAAATGTTCACGGTTTCGCCATCGGACCGTATCATTCGAAAGCTACAATCCTTGTCTTCACGGAGGAAAAGGAATGAAACGACTTTCTCGGGCCCTGCCCTCGTTGTGTCTCCTGGCACTAGTCCCCGCGTTCGCACAGTTCGAAACCTCTGAGGTCGTAGGAACCGTGCGCGACGCGTCCCAGCGAGGTGTGGCCAAGGCGAACGTCACCCTCATCAACCAGGACACCCAAATCCAGGCCAAGACAACGACCGACGAAGCGGGCAATTACAACTTCTTCAACGTTAAGGTCGGCCGTTATACGATCACGGTCGAAGCGCCTGGATTCTCCAAGTTCTCGTCGTCGGATATCGCCGTCGCGGTGAACGCACGCCAGCGAGTGGACGCGACGCTGCAGGTTGGCTCGGTTTCGGAAACGGTCACGGTCACCGATCAGGCGAGCGTGGTGGAAACGGACACAAGCGCTCACAGCCAGGTGATCCACACCCAAACTATCGTGGACCTGCCGTTGAACGGCCGTCAGTATTCGAGCCTGGCACTGCTGGCCACGAATGTGCACATCTCCCCGATCGCGGCGGCGTTTTCGCCATCGGCTACGCCGCGCGAGGGCGCATTGAACGTCAACGGAATGCGCAGCACCTACAACAATTTCCTGATGGACGGCCTGGACAATAACTCGTACGGAACCAGCAACCAGAACTATTCCAGCCAGGTAGTGCAGCCGTCGCCCGATGCCATCGCGGAGTTTCGGGTCATCACCAGCAACTTCAGCGCGGAGTACGGGCGCGCCGGCGGCGGGATCATCAACGCCGTAATGCGCTCCGGCACCAATCAGTTTCACCTCAGCCTGTGGGAGTTCTTGCGCAATACCGACTTGAACGCAGTGGGATTCTTCAAGCCTGCAACCGGTAAACCGACCCTGCACCGGAATCAATTCGGGGCCGCGATCGGCGGGCCGTTTATCAAGAACAAACTGTTCTTCTTCGCCGACTACGAAGGCTACCGCCAGACTCAGGGCTACGTCAATTATTACTCCGTACCCAGCATCAATGACCGTCAGGGTATCTTGCCGGTGACGGTCGTGAATCCGCTTACCGGAGTCGTTTACCCCGCTGGAACGCAGATTCCCGTCTCGCAAATCAATCCCTTCGCCGCCGGCGCGCTAGCCGGGTTGCCCGCTGCGGTAAATTCAGGCCGCGCGAACAATCTGCTGGCGACGATTCCTCTCCGCGATTTCAACGACAAGTACGACGCCAAGCTGGATTACCAGATGCGCGACAACATGACCGCCTTCCTGCGTTGGAGCCAGCGCAAGGATATTTATTTCTTCGGGCCGGCCGATCCGGGTCCGTCGGGTGGCGACGGTAACGGTTTCATTCACGCAGTTCAGCAACAGGCCGCGGCAGGGTATACCTGGAGCCTGACCCCGACATCGCTGTTCGAGGCGCGCCTCGGGTTCACGCACGTGCTCGGCGGAAAGACACCGCCGTATCTGGGGGGGCCGGATATCGCGGCGCAGTACGGCATTTTGGGACTACCATCGAGCCTGGCCGGCGGGTACCCCACGCAGATCGTCACCGGATACAGCAACCCGACGTTCGGACGGCAAACCACCAATCCCCAGTTCCAGAACCCGACTTCCTGGAATCCGAAGTTCAACTATTCGATGGTTCGGGGGCGGCACTCACTGAAGGCGGGATACGAATTCCTCACGGTTCGGACCGAGGTGCTCGACATCAATCCCCTCTACGGCTCCGACACCTACAGCGGACAATACAGCAAACCCGCCTGCGCCCAACTTGGCCAGCCTTCCGGTTGCACAATCGCCAATGACGCGACGAGTTACGACCTGGCCGACTTCTATTTCGGTCTGCCCAGCACGATCGCACAAGGCAGCAATCTGACCACAAACCTGCGGCAGCACGTCCATTCCCTGTATTTCCAGGACGACTGGCGGGTGACACCAAAGCTGACCGTCAACGCCGGACTACGCTGGGAATTTGCAACGCCGATTTGGGATCGCGACAACTACTGGTCGAATTTCGACCCGAAAACCAACATCCTGGTACGTGCAACGTCCGGCAGCTTGTACAATCGCTCTCTGGTGAATTCGGACTACAAGGATTGGGGCCCCCGCGTCGGCGCCGCATATAGCATCGACAGCAAGACCTCGGTTCGCGCCGGCTATGGCATCAGTTACACGTTCTTCAACCGCCCGGGAAGCGCCATTGAAGGCATCAACGGTCCGCTTGCCATCTTCGGGACCTTCAGCCAGACCGCACTGCCGGGCCAGTCGGGCTTCCTGACCACCAAGAATGGATTCGCTGCGGGCATCGGCACGACCTTCAACCCGGTGACCACCAACAACGACTACATCCAGCCCGACATGCGGTGGCCCATGATTCAGTCATGGGTAGTTTCTGTCCAACGGGAACTGCGAAGGGACATGGTCGTCGAGGTTGCCTACAACGGCAACCACAGTTCGCGCCTGCCGATCATCGGCGACTATAATCAGGCGGCCCCGAACGCTCCCGGCGGCACGCTGGGTGTGCAGGCCCGGCGGCCTATTCAGAGCTTCGGTGCGATCACCTGGGTCGACCCGGTCGGCCTGAATGATTACAACGGCCTGTCGGTGAAGTTCGAGAAGCGATTCACCAAGGGCCTGTACGTCTTAAATTCATTTACGTGGGGCCATTCGATCGGCGATTCCGAACAGGCGCTGGAACAGGCGCCGGGCCAGAACGTCGCAAATCAGCAGAATATCCGCAACCTGGCGGCGGAATTCGGGCCTTCCAGCTATGACGTCAAATTCAATAACGTGACCAGCGTTGTCTACCACCTTCCGTTCGGCAAGGGCCAGCAGTTTCTCGGAAATGTAAATCGGATTGCCGACCTCGCCGTCGGCGGATGGGAACTCAACGCGATCAACCAGGCGAACACGGGCATCCCGCTAAACGTCTTCTACGCCCCGTCCGCCGCCAACGACGTTACCGGCCTCGCGACCAACTCCGAATACCGCGGCACGTCGATGCTGCGCCCCAACATCACCGGGCCGGTGCCGAACCTGACCCGCGACCAGAGTATCGCGGCATATTTCGGACCGACGATCGGCGCCGCCGGCAGCGTGTTCACCTTGCCGACCGCCGACGCGCCCTTCGGCAACCTGGGCCGCAATGCCTTCCGCGCCCCCGGCTTCTGGCAATGGGATCTCGGGGTGACCAAGAACTTCACCATCACGGAACGCGCCAGGCTGCAGTTCCGCAGCGAGTTCTTCAACCTCCTGAACCACACGAACCTGGGTATCCCCAACCAGCAGGCCAACAGCACCGCTTTCGGGTCGATCACAGGCACGTTCCCCGCGCGCCAGGTACAGTTTGGAATGAAGCTGATGTTCTAGGCGTTTCCGTGGTGCAGGCCTCCAGGGCGTGCGAGGCTCACTTCCGATCCAGCCCGGCGCCCTATGCAGGGCGCCGGACCGTAGATTGGGTGTTTAGTGCTTTGCCTGGAGATCGGCAATGGAGGCCTTGAGCAGCCCCACCGCATAAGCGGTGTTGTGGATGCCGCGGCTGCCATCGTTGTTGACGAACTGCCAGTTGTAGGCCGCCTGCAACTGGTGTTGATTCCAGGTGGAATCAATGGTGAGAGACGTCTTCACCGAGTTGTTGGGCGGCAGCATGGTGGAGAGTTGGTCGAGCAGGCCTTGGACCTCGGTCTGCACGCCCTTGATCGCGCCGTCGCCGTTGTAATCGAACAGCGGGAAGTCGAAGGTGGTGATCTCCGGACCGTGACAGTTCTGACACGCGGCCACGAGCATCTCCTTCTGTCCTCCGGCGGGAGTGTAGCTGGCTGTGAAGGTGTGGTCTCCCACCTTAGTGAACCCAGGATCGGTGGTCGCGACTGCCTGCATATGGCAGGTCACGCAGGTATCGGCAACGACGAACTGGTGGGCGGAGGTCGGAATGGTCTGCCCATAGGTGTAGCCGTTGGTGCCCAACAGCATGTCGGCTTGCGGGCCTACATGCGGGCCGTAGTGCGCGCTGCCGGCGGTACTGTTTACGTACGTCGAGGCGTTGACGCGGGCCTGGTGGCACTGCATGCAGAGGATGCCTTCGCCGGCACTGACCGGGTATCCGCGGCTGTCGTTGCCCTTGAGCGGCACGTTGGTGCCGTCGGCCAGTTTGACCGAGGTCATGTTGCGGATCTGGTGGGTGGCTCCATCGGCGGTGATGCCGTGCGGCTCGTGGCAGGTTGCGCAATCGATCGCGTGGTACGAAGTGTTGGTAACCGGGCTGATGCCACTCATGCGTTGAATGAAGCCGGTGCCGGTATGGCAGCCCACGCAAGCGGCATTGCCGGCCGGATCGGTCGTGGCGACAGCATGCATGGAGTTCTCCCACGCCGTCCCCTTGATGTGATGGGTCGGGGCATCGTGGCACTGGTTGCATTGGCCGCTGTCCTTGGGAACCGAGATTGCGCTTCCATCGCCAGTGAGGGCGTGCTCGCTGCCTGGACCGTGGCAGTTCTCACACTGGATGTTGGCCACATTCTGCAAAGGAGCGGGTACCTTGCTCCAGTTGCCGGCTTGCAACGTGGTGGGCCAGGTCCATTTCAACTGTTGCATCAGATAGCTGAAGCCGCCGTTATTGGCGGTGTTGTTCAGATCATAACCGACGGTGTGACAGGGCAGGCAGTTGGAACCAGTGGTGCCGCTACCGCCGTTAATGCCCGAGGTGAAAATCTGGGAGTGAAGCGTTTTCGACCACGGGCCCACCATCTGTGCCGCCGGACCGGTGTTGTGGCACGCTCCGCAGGTGGTGATGCCCACGTAGGTGCCGGCCGTGAGCGTCTGAGCGACGGTGACGGTACCGCTGCCTCCGGCTGTGAGCGTGGCGCTGACGATGTAAACGCCATGCACATCCGGAATCAAAAGTTTGCGATCGGCGACCTGGTAGAGCAACCGATCGGAAGGCTCGTAAACGGGCATACTCGACGTCAGCGGGCTGGCGGCGATCTGCGCCTTTGACCCAGCCGGCTTGGTTACGACGGTCCAGACCACGCCGGTGATTTGATTGGCCGGAATCGTGCCGTCGACCTCGACTTCCAGATACCACGGCTCGCCGAGAGCCACGGTGTTCAAGCCGCCGGACACCTGAACTGTGGAAGGCAGCTTGTATACAGTAAGGTCACCAGTCGTGACCGTCCGAAGGGCGAGACGCGGCACCTGCAGAGTTTGAGCGTTCAATGTGGCCGACGCGGCCACAGCCACCAGCGCCGCTGCCCAAAGACCAGCGAACGCTTTCGGAAAACGCCGACGCA
Organism: Verrucomicrobiia bacterium; assembly: GCA_035578025.1. Taxonomy (GTDB): domain Bacteria; phylum Acidobacteriota; class Terriglobia; order Bryobacterales; family Bryobacteraceae; genus Solibacter. The sequence continues at coordinate 1,629 of DATJYJ010000230.1, read as the reverse complement.
ATGTGACTCCCATAAATATTTGCAAGACTCCTCAATCGTTGGATGCCTAAAAAAGCTATTTTCAGGTCTGAGTATATTAAATAGCGTGGAATTTTACCATGGGTATTTCGAAAAAGATCTGCAGGTGTTGAATATTTCTACGTTGTTTCTCGACTCGGCGGGCGTTAAGCGCCGCAGATGGCGGCAACGATGGTCTTGGTCCGTCAGCGTACAGGGACGTCTCGATCCGTCCGAGATCCGGGCCACCACGCTGCCCTCGGCGCTCAGCCGCGTGCCCGCCGCCTTCTTGTAAACTATTGCAATGCGGAAATTGCTCCTCGTCACCCCCTTGGCCGCGTTGTGTCTCTGCGCGCAGCCCAAGGTCTCTCCCGAAAAAGAAACCGCCATGAAGGCCGACCTCGGCGGCCAGATCGACGCCATGAAGAAGCAGGCGCAGGTCATGGTGGATAGCGTCTTCAGCTTCGGCGAGCTTGGCTTTCAGGAATTCGAAACCACCAAATACCTCACCGGCATTCTCGAAAAAGAAGGCTTCAAAATCGAGCGCGGCTACGCCGGCATCCCCACCGCCTGGGTCGCAAGCTGGGGCTCCGGCAAGCCGGTCATCTCTCTTGGCAGCGACATCGACGACATCCCGCAAGCCTCGCAAAAGCCCGGAGTTGCCTATCACGACCCCCTCATCGAAGGCGCGCCAGGCCACGGCGAAGGCCACAACTCTGGCGTCCCGCTCAATATCACCGCCGCTCTGGCCGTCAAGAAACTCATGGAGCGCGAGCACCTGCCCGGCACGATCCGCCTCTGGCCGGGCGTCGCCGAGGAACTTGTCGGCACCAAGGCCTACTACGTCCGCGCCGGCATGTTCAAGGATGTCGACGTCTGCCTCTTCACCCATGTCGCCGCCAATATGGGCGTATCCTGGGGTGCGTCGCTGAACCAGAACGGCCTGGTCAGTGTCGAGTACATGTTCAAAGGCGAGAGCGCCCACGCCGCCGGTGCTCCCTGGCGCGGGCGCAGCGCCCTCGACGCCGTCGAGCTCATGGACGTCGGCTGGAACTTCCGCCGCGAGCATCTCCGCCTCGCCCAGCGTTCCCACTACGTCATTACCAACGGCGGCGACCAGCCTAACGTGGTGCCGCCCAACGCCGCCGTCTGGTATTACTTCCGCGAGGCGGACTACGACCACATCATGGACATGTGGCGCATCGGCGACAACATGGCCAAGGCCGCCACGCTCATGACCGACACCACCTACACCTCGCGCCTCCTCGGCAGCGCCTGGCCCGGCCACTTCAACCGTCCCATCGCCGAAGCCATGTACGAGAACATCAAGAAGGTCGGCCTGCCCCAGTGGACCGAAGCCGATCAGACCCTGGCCAAGGCCCTCCAGAAAGAGCTGAAACAGCGCGTCGTCGGCCTCCCGACGAAGGTCCAGGAGATGCGCCCGCCGCGCACCGAAACCCCGAATGAGTTCGGCGGCGAAGGCCAGGGCGTCGGCCCCACCGGCGGCGGCAGCGACGATATCGGCGACGTAAGCTGGAACGTTCCCACCGTCACCCTCCGCTTCCCGGCCAACATGCCCGGCGGCCCCGGACATAACTGGGCCAACGGAATCGCCATGGCCACCCCGATCGC
>DATJYJ010000229.1:0-5343 GCA_035578025.1 Verrucomicrobiia bacterium | reverse complement strand
GCGCGCCTGCTCGTTCTCGCGCACGTGCGCCGCGAGCGTCTCGCTCGGATTGGCGTTGAATAGCGCGTAGCCGCTGGGGAAAAGGCCGTCGTTCTTTTCGTATCCGCCGCGCGCCACCCACTCGCGCTGGTTCGGCTTCCCCATCGCGGCCCAGACCATCAGGCGGTTCGCCATGTCGGCGGTGGCCACCTTCGCATCCATGGTGCTGCTGCTCACCAGCGGCGCCGTGCGGAATGCCGCGTAGGCGAATTGCTCGTCGATCTGGCCTTTGTACTTCCGGTACATGTCGAGCCACGCCAGGTCGCGGATCGCCGGCACAAACGGCACATACTCCGGCACGCCCTTCGGGTCGGGCAGGTACTCGGTGCGGATAGTCAGGTCCTTCGCGTTGTTGTTGCCCCAGTAGAAACCGGGCGTATTGCCGAACCATTCGTTGCGGCTGCTCCGCCAGAGCTTCGTGTGCAGCGTGCCCAGCTCGTACATGGCGATCTCGTTGTTCTTGCCGTCGCCCATCAGCCATTCGTTGGTATACAGCCCGTTGTTCTTCGTCCCCAGCAGCTTCACCATCTCGTCGATATTGCCCGCGTACTGGATGGCCAGCCGCGCGCGATACGCCACCGGCGTGCCCTGCGCATTGAACGCCGTCTGCCGGATGGTGGTCTCGGTCAACACCAGCCCGGCGTCGTTCTGATACCAGTCCGTGCCGCTCTCGATTCCCCCCGGGTACGACTGCATCAGCACGCGATGCCCGTTCGCCGGCTTCACGTCGAGCATCACGTTGGTCTGCTCGGCCAGCGTCAGCGGCCACCACGTCACGTGCCCGATCACCATCTTCCCGTCGCGCGTCGCCGGACCCGTGGCCGCGAACGCGCTGCAGCGGTCGTTGATCGGTACGCTGTCGCGCTTCTTGTCGAAGTACGCCGGCGGATTGAAATTGAGGTTCTCCAGGCCGGTCGGCGTGACCGTCATCGCCGACCGAAGCTCTCCCAGCTCCACCGCGATATTCGCCACCACGATGTCCACCAGGTCCAGCCGCCGTCCCTGCCAGCGCGCGCCCGCATCGCTCGCTCCATCGGCGATGCCGCGCATCTCTTCCAGAATCTCCTGATCGAATCCGCGCAGGAACAGCGCGTTCGCTTGAGTGCGCAGGCTGCCCCATCCCGAGAGGTTGGTGCCGAGGTCGGACGCGCACCGCTCCAGGTATTCCGGAATCTCGCGCGCCATCAGGTACCCGTGCTGATAGCCGCGCTCGTAGGGCTCGCCTTCGATGTGCAGGTAAATCCAGCCCGCCGACGGATACCGGTAGGCCGGGCCGAACGTCTTGATGGCTTCGCGGGCCGGCCATTCATCGGTGGTGGAGGCTTCGTCTATGGAGACGCCTTCGAACCACGCCTTGCCGTCGAACCCGCCGCCGTTGCCCACCGTCAGCAGAATCTGGTCCTGCGCACGCGTGGCGGTGAATTTGAGCGAGACACGCGTCCAGGGCCTCGTGCCCGCCAGCGACTCCGAATGAACGTCGAACGGCATCGAGGCCATGGCCATCATCGCGCCCGTGGCGATGGGCGACCGGTCGGTGTCGCGGATGCTGAGGTTCTCCGTGCGGACCCAGCCGCTCAGCTCGTAGCGCTTGCCGATCGTCAGGTTGACCGGCGCCGAGCGCACTATCGCATCGGAATACCGCTTCTCGCCTTCGACCCGCAGCGATCTGGGGGCGGTGTGATGAACCGCGGAATCCGGCGTGGCCACGCCGTGAACCACGGTGAGCTGATCCACGGAAGCCTGATACACCGTGGTCGCGGCTGCCGCCGCGCCCACGGAAATCACGGACACTAAAAAAGCACGCATGAGGAGCCCCTCCCGAGGATTTCAGGATATCAGGCTCGTGGGGCAGGTTTCGGCCTGCCCGGACCTACTTCGCGAATTCGAGTTTGGTGGTGGAACCGCCGAGCTCGATCGCGTTGATCTTCTCCGTTTCGCCTTCCTTCGTGGAATCGACTGCGGTGTACTGATACTTCTTGGTGCCCGACTCGACCTTCACGGGTGTGCTGACGCTCTTCGCATTCTGCGAGTTCGTAAACACTGCGTTCGAGCCATCCACCTTCACCGAATACTGGCCGGGAGCGAGCTTCACGCTGCCCACTGTAGTCGGCGCGGAGAAGATTACGTCATAAGCCTTCTGGCCTGCGAACACGACGCTGGAGAGAGAAAGCACAACACCGATAACAAATGTCTTTTTCATGTGATTTTTGGTTCCTTCAGGTTTCGTGGCCGTGCGCCACAATTCCAGCCTACAAAACAGATGTGACAGTATCAAATCGAATCTTTTTATGGTTTCCATGGAATCGCGGCAGCGCAAACAAAAGGCGCGGCTTGTGAGAATTGTATGTTTATGTAAGGGCTTACGAAATGCGCAAGGGAAGACGCTGTGTATTGCGATGCGAAACATCCAGTAGCGGCACGCAGATCCCCAACTCCCGCTCGTCTCCCGCCGGCTGAAACTGGCTGTCCACGGTAAACTCCAGCCGCATCACTGCACCCTGTCCCGGAAATCGGCCGCGAAATTCCAGGCCTTCCACCCGGTCGCACGTGATCGCTCCCACCGCCACCCCGCCAATCGAACACGCCACCCGCACCGGCGCCCCGGCCACAGCCTCCTGCGGCAGGAAAAACCGCAGCGCAAACTCGCGCGCCGGCTCCGGCAGCATCACCTCCAGCGAAAACCGCCGGGCCGTCCACCGGTACGCATCGTTCTCCTCCGCATGCCACCCGTCGAGCGCGCGCACCTGCAGCCCGGGATGCCGCGTCCGGCTCTTGGCCAGCACGAACACCCGCTCGTCGCCGTCCGGCCGCACCGGGTCCGATCCCGCCGCACATCCGGCGCGCCGATGACCCGCCACCGTCCAGCCCGCCCGTTCCATCAGCCGCATCAACCCCGCGAATGAGAATATCCAGAAGTTCGTCGGATCGTTGTTGGCCTCGCGCGCCCCCAGAAGATAGGCCAGGGGTTCGTCCTCCATCCGCACGCCGCCGGGCGCAACCTGCGCGATGCGTGTGCTCAGCACGCACCAATCGGCCCGCGCCGCGAGATTCTCCAGCACGTAGAACGGGTTCTTCAGGTGGTACAACGTCCCCAGGAACAGCGCCACGCCGTAATCCCGCCGCGGAAGTTCGAATGGACGGTCGAGATCGATATCGAATGCCTGCACCGGCAATCGCAGCTCGCGGATCAGCGTCTCGACCCCGCGCAACTGGTTGAAGTTCGTCTCCACGTGATCGATCGCATCCGCCCCGCATCCGAAACGTGCGAAAAACGCGGCCAGGTCGCCGTCGCCGCACCCGATGTCGGCGATCCCCGACCGCGCCGCCTCCCACAGCTCGCCGTACCTCGGCGCGATCAGCTCACAGACCAACGGCAGCGCCGTCAGCGTCTCGTAGGGATACCAGCCGTAGTCCGCCACTGCGACTCGCGCCTTCAGATCGCGCAGTTCGCCGGCGAATGCCGTCCCCGCGGCACGCAGATCGTCGATCGTGTCCGGAAGCCCCACGGAGGCATAATAAACCTTACGCCCCGGTTGACCAAATACCACGCAGCCCTCGCGCTCCTGCTATTGGCCCTGGGCGCCGCGCAGCTCACCAGCGCGCTCCAGGAAACCCAGACCTGGGACGAGGCCGGCCACCTCACCGCGGGCTACGTCTACCTCAAGACCGGCCGCATCGAGTTCTTCACCGACCATCCGCCCCTCCGCGCCCTTTTCGCCGTGCCGCTGCTGTTTCTGAACCTCCACCTCCCCGCGAACCGCCCCGAATGGCAGGACCGCAATCAGCCCGGCTACGCCACCTGGTTCCTCTACACCAACCCGTATCATCCCGATACGCTGCTGATCGCCGGGCGCAGCGTGGCCATCGCCCTCACGCTCGCGTTCGGCGCGACGCTCGCCTGGTGGACGCGCCGCCGCTTCGGCCCGCGCACGGCCCTGATCGCTCTGGCGCTGTTCGCCTTCGAGCCCAACCTGATCGCCCACGGCCGCTACATCACCACCGACATGCTGTTCGCCTTCACGTTCTTCCTTGCCTGCATCGCCTGGTCGGAACATCTGTGGGGCAGGCTGGGCGGCCTGCCCTTGGCCGCTGGCGTGACCCTCGGCATCGCTCTCACCGCGAAGTTCTCCGCGATCGCCCTCCTGCCCATCTTCGCCCTGATGGCCGCTGCCGCCTGGTGGCAAGGCCGCCTTGGCCTGCGCACTCTGATCCGCTCCCTGTTCACAGTCACGGCCATTGCCCTCCTGTTCGTCCTCCTCGTCTACGCCCCCGAGTCCTTCCGTTGGCTGACCCTCCGCCAGCCCACTCATCCCTTCGTCACCGGCCTCAGCCAGGTGCTTCTGAAGAGCCGGCAAGGCCATGAGTCGTACCTGCTGGGCGAGATCTCGCACACCGGCTGGTGGTATTACTTCCCCGTCGTATTCGCAGTGAAAACGCCGCTCGCCCTGCTCCTGCTGCTCGCCATCGGCCTTGCCGGCCTCATCTGGCGCCGCCCCAAAGCCGGCGACATTTCCCTTGCGTGGTTCGCCATGGCCCTCCCCGCGATCGTCTTTTTCGGACTCAGCATGGCGAACGCCGTCAACATCGGTGTCCGCCACATTCTCCCCATCTACCCGATGTTGTGCGTTCTGGCCGCGGTTCTCGTCCAGCGTCTTCCGTGGGGCACGGCCATTGCCGCGGCCTGTATCGCCATCCTCATCGTCGAATCGCTGGCGATTTACCCCAACTACCTGGCGTTCTTCAACGCCGCCGCAGGCGGCCCCAAAGCCGGCCCGCGTTACCTGCTCGACTCCAACATCGATTGGGGTCAGGACGTCAAGAAGCTACGCACCTGGCTGCGCGCCCGCCGCATCGATTCCGTCTGCATGTTTTACTTCGGCAACACCGGCGTCGAATTCTATGGAATCCCGATGCGTCACCTGCCGCGAACCTGGGAAGCCGCCGAGCGCGAATCCCTCGACTGCGTAGCAGTCGTCAGTGTGACTCTTCTCTACGACCTTTACGTCCCCCGCGCCAGTTTCGCATGGCTCCGCGCAAAGGAACCCGATGCGAGAATCGGCTGGTCGCTTTACGTCTACGATCTCCGCCGCAGGCCGCGCTAGCTGACGCCTGACGCCTGAAGCCTGAAGCCTTTATTGCTCATGCACGTCTTCCAGGTACGTGTACCCGTGCAGCCCCTCTTCGTAGAACTTCAGCAGCGCCCCGCTCTCTTCGTACGTCACCTTGCCTTCGCGCAGCGCGCACTCGACGTCCTTGCGCAACTGCGTGACCAGCGTCTCGCTGGAGAACTGCACGTACTTCAGC
>DATJYJ010000228.1:0-12294 GCA_035578025.1 Verrucomicrobiia bacterium | reverse complement strand
CAAAACGATTCTCACCACTACCACCACCGCGCGGGCGCCCCCGCCCTGCGACCAAAACCCCAAACCAGCGAACAGCCTCAGGACTTCCGGAGAAGCCGCCGCTGCGGACTAGCTTGGAGACCGGCAACCGCATCTACGTTGTAAGCGTACCGCCCGCGGATCCACTGGTAAAGCCGCCGACGACTGATGAAATTTCCCGCAGGACTTCTTGCCCATAACAAAAAGGATCAGAATATTCGTGCAACTGCCGGTGCATGATCAGCACCAAACAGACGAAGGAGGAACTGCAATGAGGATGCTGATTCGATTCAAGTGTGGCCTTAGGGCTGAAGGAGTGTTGCTGGCGGCGAATACGGAACGGATGCGAGTCGCGGTCAGTTCCCAAAGGGACACGATCGAGCTGAACAGGGTGGATGGGTGCTGGTACACGGAGTCAGGGACGGCGATCGAGATCGAAGCCCTGACTGCGATTGCTGGAGCTGACGTCTCACGCTTCTGTTCGGAAGTCTATCCCCGGACAGTCGCCGCAGCAATCAGCTTTATGGCTTAGATCAGCCGGCCGCGATGCCAACGACTCCGCCCCCACTGGTGAGAGGCGTCTCGGATGTCGCCGCTGGCCATTAGCGACGGGCAGGTCAGGTCGCGGAAGCCTTGCGCCTGCCTGAGGGTTGCCGGCGTCGGACCACTCAGCCCGCAGAAGCGCTTGAGTCTGCGGAGGCCGGGGAGAAGGCTCGCGGTGGCTGGCGACTCAAGAGCTTGGCCGTGCGAGCCCGCAGAGCACCGGAAAACGCGGCGCGTCGGTGGAGCCCGGCGCGGTGCTACTTTGGCCTTCGCGATTTGAACTCCACCAGGTCTGCGTGCTTCAACTCCCAACCCGACCCGCCAGTCTGGGACCCACAAGAGGTCACACCAATACCGGGAATGTAGTTGACAAAGAGGCGCCAGTGGGACCCGGGCGCGTCATATGCGAGAACGTATTCCATCCGAGGTAAATTAGTCGCTATCCCGGGAATATTCACCATCTCTAAGGGCCTTACATCGTTCACAATCCACTTATACGAAATATCTGGATCATCCTCCCCGAAAGAATCGTCCTTCTTGAGAGGAAGCCTGAAGATCAGATCGCGCTTGTGAATCTTGGCAGTGATTTCCTCGTCGGATAGCACCAGTCGAGTTTGCTTCTCTTCGGTAGCGGAGCACTCGGCGAGATAGAACTCCTTGTCGTCGACAGCGATCCAAAAATGGCATGACCGCCTCGACGGGTAGTCGTCCGGATACCCTAAGAGCTTCGCCACCTGGTAGCGGCCGTGCCTCAGGCTATCGACGATTTCCATCTTCAAGTTGAAACTCGTTACTGCCTCTTTTCTCTCACCATCATCGTCAGTGAAAGCCTGATTCAGAGTGCCGTGGTAGACCCAATAGGTGCCCTTCGACATCGGAAACACCTCGGCAGTTGCCTGGCCTCGTGTCTGGCCGGCGCACTGGCCGCTACCGCCAATGATAAATAGCATTGAGATGCAAATCCCCCTAATCGCCATTCGGCCCTCCCTGAGAAACGCAACAAGCTGGCACTCCTGAAACGGACGCCTGGCCATAGAATCCTCCGGAGAGAAGTTGTTTTTCCAATTGAGGCTTTGCCTTTCAATTGGTGAAAACTCTCTCGACGCCACCTGGAGAGCATTTCGCCTGCCAGTTCTGCCAGCAGGGCTCACGGATGGCATGTAGGCCCCGGAAATTCCAATGACCGAAGCCCGGAACACACGCACGAGCCGTATTTGCTGAGCTCTGTGTCGGGACGGCACGATCTGTGTGCGGGTGAATACGGCCTGATCAGACTGTCCTGCCGGGAAGCGGATGCCGCCGGTCCCGTCGACCCCCGCAGAGGAAGCCAGCATCCGAATAGATCAGCTACCAGACCCGGCAGGCGTTCTCGCGAACCATGGACTGACCCACGGCGCATCCGAACCCCTTTCGGAACTCTGGCATGTTCGAGACTACCCCGTTGATCCGATACTCCAGCGGCGAGTGCGGGTCGGTCAGGGCCCGCTCGCGCTTCAGCTCGGGACGCACCTCGCCGCAAGCCCACTGCGCCATCCCCACGAAGAAACGCTGATCGGGCGTGAGGCCATCGGCCGGTTTCAGATCCTGGCCTTCGGTGGCGTGCTTCCACGCATAATAGGCGAGCATGGTGCCGCCCAGGTCCGCAATGTCCTCGCCGTTGGTCAGTTTGCCAAGTGGACGCTTACTACGACGCGCAGATGAACGACATCAACTTCCCCGCCGGATGTGGGCGGCGTCATGCCCCACTCGCCGCGATCCAGCGGCTTGCCGATCTTGTTGAGCTTCGCCAGCGCCTGTCGCCGTGTGCCCTCGCCCATCCAAGGCAGGGTTTGGATGTCGCGCTCCATCGCCGCCTCGATCTCTTTGGTCATCTTTACCGCCCGGTCTTTCGTCTCCGGTGCGAAGGTCTTCGCCAGCGTCAGCAACGCGATCGGCAGAAACGGCGGGGTTTTGGTTGCCGCCATAGGATTCAGCGTAACACCGGAAAAGGAGGCGCCCAGGGTCCGCTCGTCGCGCGCAACGCTCCAAGCAAGGCTCGTAGGCTCTCTCCCTCGATCTTCTCCGCTCGGGACCGCCTGGCATGTCGCGCACGAACCGCACGGCTTTCCCCGTCAATTCACGCCACCTGGCACTTTATTTTTCACGCATTCCGCTCCGCTTATCCGGAATCTCCCCGTGCCGCCCTTCCCGGCCATGGTACGGTCGCCTCAGGAGACCTGCGTGCACCACCCCTCCCCACATCTCGCCGGCGGCAGCCTCTATGCCGAGCCAACCCAAAAGGCTGCAAAGTCCCCAGAACCAAACGAACCCAAGAAGTCTTTTGTTTTCATAATGGATGATGAATTATTCAACACTGAACGAACCCGCCGGCGCCCCAGGCGAGCCGGGCTTCGCGCCCAGGTGCACTTGCAAATCCGGTACCGCGGTGATATAACGCTTGACGGAAACTGTCAGGTTAAGGGATGCAATTTCGAAGCGAGGGACACGGTAAGGGTTCAGCTCCAGGACCCCAGGGTTTTCTTCAACGGCCACTCATTATTTAATTCATCGGGCCTCGTTGCCAAAGTGAGCCTGCGATCCTGCCCGGTCCCTCGCGCGGACTTTGCTTTCCGCGGTCTGATGTCTGTGTCTGTTCAGAGGGATAGGCCGGGGCAATCCCGGCCGGGGGACAAGATGGCGAATTCTACGTCTGAGACGCCTGGCGCTGCGCCTCCTCAATCGAGGTCCGGCGCCGCCAAGCCGAAGGCTTCCCTGGGTCAAGCGCTCCGCAACATATTCTCCAAAAACCAAGAGAACGAAGAAGGTAAGGTAACCGCGCGCCGCCGCAAGTTCGTCATGGCCGCGGTGCTGGGTTCGCTCAGCGTCAATTTCCTGATGTTTCTCCGCTTCTTCTTCCCGCGCGCTCTCTACGAACCGAAAACCAAGTTCCGCATCGGCTATCCGTCGGACTTCGGCTTCGGCGTCGATACCAAGTTCCAGAACCAGTACCGCATCTGGGTCGTGCGCAATACCGAAGGCGTCTTCGTCATCTCGGCTATCTGCACGCACCTCGGCTGCACCCCGGACTGGAAAGCTAGCGAAAACAAGTTCAAGTGCCCGTGCCACGGCAGCGGCTACGACCCCGAAGGTGTCAACTTCGAAGGTCCGGCGCCGCGGCCGATGGACCGCGCGCACGTCGAACTCGACCCCGAAGGCCAGATCGTCGTCGACCTGAGCCACCTCTATAAATGGCCAAAGGGCGAGCCCTCGCAATTCAACGACCCCGGCGCCATCATCCGTCTGTGAGGAATTATCATGCCTGAAACCAATGGATCCAACGGCGCGCCCCCGGCGGGCGGCGCCAACGGCAATGGCAGCGGAAACGGCAATGGCGGCGGCAATAAGCTGGCCGCGATCATGGCCGGCGCCAAAGCTACCAAAACTCGCGCGGTCGAAGAATTGACCGAAACCATCAAGGCGCCCGAGAAGACCGACGTCTGGAAAAGCGTCCTCCGCGTCAAGCACGACGAGACCCCGCGCAGCCGCGCCCTCGGCGTGCTCAGCAACGTCTTCCTGCACCTGCACCCCGCGAAAATCAATCGCGACGCCGTAGCGTACAACTACACCTGGGGCATGGGCGGCATGACGTTCTACGTCTACATCACGCTCGTCTTCACCGGCACGCTGCTGATGTTTTACTACCACCCGTCGAAAGTCGTCGCCTTCCGCGACATCCTGTACCTGGAAAGCGACGTGCCGTTCGGCAAACTGCTGCGCAACATGCACCGCTGGGGCGCCCACCTCATGGTGATCATGGTCGAGCTGCACATGTTCCGCGTCTTTCTCACGGGGTCATACAAGAAGCCGCGCGAATTCAACTGGGTCGTAGGCGTCCTCCTCCTGGTTCTTACGCTGCTTCTCAGCTTCACCGGATACCTCCTGCCCGACGATCAGCTCGGTTTCTGGGCGGTCACCGTGGGCACCAACATGGCCCGCGCGACACCGCTGCTCGGCCACGACGGCCCCTTCGGCCCGCAGCTCGGCATGACCCCGTTCAACGACGTCCGCTTCGGCCTCCTCGGCGGCTCGATCGTCGATTCCAACGCGCTTCTCCGCGCGTACATCTGGCACTGTGTGGCCATCCCGATCATCGCCAGCGCCTTCATGGTGGTTCACTTCTGGCGCGTGCGCAAAGACGGCGGCATCTCCGGCCCCTCCCCGATGGTGCTGGAAAGCGAAATCAAGGAAGTGAAGAAGGTATGAAGAAAGGCAGAATTCAGAATCCACAATTCTCGAATTCTGAATTCTAAGGTTTCCCATGGACTTCCATCAACTCTGGACCATCGTCAGCACCCCGGACAACGTCCCCATCGTGCTGCTACTTTTCGTCGTGCCCTTCTACACGTGGTATGGCCTGCGCCAGGCCTTTGCCAACGACCGCCTGATCGAACAACTCGAGGCCAGCCCCGAGATGGCCAAGACGCACCACCGCAAGACCCAGCCGTGGCGGCCCGAATGGGCGCGCGAAGTACATGTCTGGCCGTACCTGCTGCGCATCGAGTTCCTGGCCGCGATCATCGTCACCGTCATCCTGATGGTCTGGTCGATCACGCTCAATGCGCCTCTCGAGGAACCCGCCAATCCCACCCTCACGATGAACCCGTCGAAGGCGCCCTGGTATTTCCTCGGTCTCCAGGAAATGTTGGTCTATTTCGATCCCTGGATGGCGGGCGTGGTCATGCCGAGCCTGATCATCGTCGGTCTGATGGTGATTCCGTACATAGATACCAACCCGCTGGGCAACGGTTACTACACTTACAAGCAGCGTAAGTTCTCCATCTGGACTTTTATCTTCGGGTTCATCGTGCTGTGGGTCACCATGATCGTGATCGGCACCCTCATCCGGGGTCCCGGGTGGATGTGGTTCTGGCCCGGCACTACGTGGGATCACAACCGCTTGATCTTCGAGGTAAATCGCGATCTCCCGGATATCGTGGGCATCCACACCCGCGTTCCGAAAATCATTTTCGGCGCGATCATCGTCGGCGGGTACTGCGTGGCCGCCGCCATGTTCGTCCACAAGCTGATCACGTGGACGCCATTCAATCGCAAGATCTACGCACGCATGAGCGTGTTGCAGTACACCGTGATGCAGGTGTTCCTCGTGATCATGCTGGCCCTGCCCGTGAAGATCCTTCTGCGGCAGTTATTCCGCATCAAATATATCTGGGTAACTCCGTGGTTTAACATATGAGCGATCAAGAAAAAGACCCGGTAGTCCATTCATCCCTGAGCAAGCCCCTGTTTGTATCGTCGCTCCTGCTGCTCTTGTCGCTGATCTGGGGTCTGTATGACGAGATGTACTCCATCCGTCCCTGGAAAAGCTACGAAGCACGCTTCGAGAAGCTCTACTCGCGGTATTTGAAGACTGCCTCCGTGGGCGAGGGCGAGCTCGAGCGGCAGATCAGGAGTTCGCCGGAATACAAGCGGCTCGATTCCGATATGCTGGCGGCGCTCAAAAGTGCCACGCCCGGAGCACAGGCGATCGATAAAAAGATCAATCAGGAGCTGGTTCCGAAAATTCTCGCGCTCAACGATCCGTTTCAGGAGATCCGCAGCCACATCGGCGCTCTCACGTACGAAATCGAAGTCTCCCACAGTGACAGCCACAAAGACTCCCTTCGCAAGCAAATCGATGAGCTGAAGAAGGAGGTCCACAAGATCTCCCTCCCCGGCGAAGACCAGGATCGCCAGATGGACTTCAAAGCCATGGGAGACCAGCTCCAGGCCTGGAAAGATGAAAAAGCGCGCCTGCTGCAGCAACGTGTCGACCTGATGAAGCAGGCCACCGAGCTGCAAGCCAAACGCGACCAGTATCTTTCCGACCGCATCGCCGACGCCTCCAGCGCCACGATCGTTGCCGTGCAGAATTCGCTCGACAAGTTCGATATCCGCATCCGCCAGATTCACATCAAAGATGTCGACCTGGTGGACCGCTGCGAGTCCTGCCATCTCGGCACGCGCGAGCCGGTCACGCTCACCAAAGCCGCTATGGGTGGGGAAGAAGTCTTCGCCAGCCATCCCAACAAGGAGCTGCTCAAGATCCACGATCCCGAGCGCTTCGGCTGCACGCCCTGCCACGGCGGCAATGGAGCGGCCCTCTCCAGCGTGGAGAAGGCGCACGGCTACAACAAATTCTGGCTCTGGCCGCTGCACCACAAAGAGAACATCGAGGCCGGCTGCCAGCAGTGCCACGCTCGCGAGATCGTCACCGAGATGGCCGACACGCTCAACCAGGGCCGCGAGACCTTCCGGCTGCGCGGCTGCATGGCCTGCCACCGCTACGAAGGCTTCGACCGCGAAGGCGACGAGATCACCAGCGTCAACCAGCAGATCCGCCAGCTCGAACAACAGAAGGCCGAGTGGCAGCGCGAGATCGGTTTCTCCGAGGCCAAGGCCAACAATCCCCGCACCTCCGACGCCGATGCCAAAAAGCTGTTCGCGCACTCCAACGATCTCAAAGTCCGAGCCAGCGGTTTGGACGCCAGGGTCGAGCAGCTCGACATGCGGTCCCATGAGCTGGTGCGGGAAGTCAAGAAGGTCGGCCCCAGCCTGAAGGAAGTCCGCGCCAAGCTCAAAAAGGAATGGATTCCGGTCTGGCTCAAGGATCCGCACCAGTGGCGCGAGGGCACCAAGATGCCCACCTTCCGCCTCGACGACAACGAGATCCGCGCCATCTCCGCGTTCATCTGGCAATCCGGCGTGAAAGCCACGCTTCCGCAGCAGAAGCCTGGCGACCCCGAGCGCGGCAAAGAGAGCTTCGAAACCCGCGGCTGCATGGCCTGCCACTCCATGGGCGAGGGCGGCGCGAAGCAGGGCGGAACCTTCGCCGCCAATCTCACGCGCGAAGGCGAGAAGGCCAACTACGACTACCTGGTCCGCTGGGTACACAACCCGCGCCAGCGCTCCGCGCCCTACTGCACATACGAAAAGAAGGACCTCACCGCCGAAGACTATCAGCGCCACAATCTCCCCTATGTCTTCGACCTCGAGCACGGCAAGTGCCCCAACGACGGCCACGAGCTCCAGGTGCAGCAGATGACCCCTATGCCGAGTCTGCGGCTCACCGAAGACGAAGCCCGCGATATCGCCAGCTACCTGATGACCCGCAAGCGCGACGGCTTCACCTACGCCAACGCCGATTACATGGACGACCCGGCCCTCAAGAACCAGGGCCTCGCGCTCGTCCGCAACTACGGCTGCGCCGCCTGCCACGAGATCGCAGGCCTGGAAGAAGAGCAGCGCATCGGCACGGAGCTCACCAAGGAAGGCTCCAAGCCCATCGAGCGCCTCGATTTCGCGCTCCTCGGTCACGAAGCCGAGCGCGAAGGCTGGCTGACCCACAAGGGCTTCTTCGAGCACAAGCTCGCCGACCCCGCTGTCTACGACAAGGGCAAAGAGAAGGCCAAGCAGGACCGGCTCAAAATGCCGAACTTCAACCTCTCCAAGCCCGAGATCGACGCCGTCACCACCTTCCTCGAAGGCTCCGTCGACGCCACCGTCCCGGCGCGCTACTTCTACAACCCCGTCGGCCAGCAGCAGGACGTGATCGAGGGCTGGTGGGTCATCCGCAAATACAACTGCATGGGCTGCCACAAGGTTCACGTCAGCCAACTGACCACCTTCGACACCATGACCCGCTACCAGGATCCGGATTGGAAAGACCAGAAGCCCCCTACCCTCATCGGCGAGGGCGCGCGCGTCAACCCTGAGTGGCTGATGCGCTTCCTCAACAATCCGGCGCTCAGCGAAACCGATACCAACCGCGACGGCGTCCGCCAGTACCTCAAGGCGCGCATGCCCACCTTCAGCTTCTCCGACGGCGAGATCCGCAAGATCGTGCGCTTCTTCGAAGCGCTCTCCTATCAGGCGCAGCCGTTCATCGCCGAGAAGCTCGACCCGCTCTCCGAGCAGGAGCGCACCATGGCCCGCCAGCTTTTCACCAGCGAGGGCGCGCCCTGCCTCAAGTGCCACATGACCGGCGACCCGAAGCACGATTCCAAGGCCACCGCACCCAATTTCACGGTCGCCAAGGACCGCCTCAAACCCGGCTGGACCCGGCGCTGGATTCTCGACCCCGCATTAATGAGTCCCGGCACCGCGATGCCCAGCGGCCTTTTCCGCCACGAAGACACGCGCTATGTCTTCGCCGGCCCCACTCCCGCCAGTTTCAACGGCTATCCCAAGGACCACGCCGATCTGCTGGTCCGCTACATGTTCCAGTTCACCCCGGAAGAGCTGGGCAGGCTGCGCAGCAGCGCCGCCACCGGGAATTAGCGCCAAGTTCAATTAGAGGAGGCTCACAGAGCAATGCGAAAGATTTGGATCGGAGCAGTACTTAGCTGTTCCCTGACCTTCATTGGTTGCGGCGGAGGAGAGAAGCCCGCCGAGACCGCGAAATCCGAGGCCACCGCGCCCGCCGGAGGCGGCGGCACCGCCACGCCCGACGAAGCCAACGGCGGCACCATAACGGGTAAGGTGGCCTTCACCGGCGACAAGCCGAAAATGGCCACTCTCGATATGTCGGCGCAACCCAAATGCGAGGCCGCGCACAAAGGCGAGGCCGTAAGAAGCCAGGAAGTCGTAGTGAATTCCAACGGCACGCTCAAAAACGCATTCGTGTGGATCAAGTCCGGATTGCCGGACAAGCAGTGGGCGATCCCCGCCAATGCCGTCTCGCTCGATCAGCACGGCTGCATGTACCAGCCGCACGTGATCGGCATAGTCGCCGGCCAGAACATCGAGGTCAAGAACAGCGACCCCACCAACCACAACATCCATCCCATGCCGCAGGTCAACGCCGACTGGAACGAGTCCCAGTCGCCCGGCGAGCCGCCCAAGATGAAGACCTTCGCCCGCCAGGAAGTCATGATCCCCGTGAAGTGCAACGTGCACCCCTGGATGCGCTCTTACATTGGCGTGGTCAGCAGCCCGTTCTTCGCCGTGACCGGCGATGACGGAACGTTTACAATAAAAGGACTGCCCCCCGGGACCTACACCATCGAAGTCTGGCATGAAAAGTACGGCACTCAAGACCAGCAAGTCACGGTAGGCGCGAAGGAAAGCAAGACTATTGATTTTTCCATCAAGGGATAAAAGGGATAGATAAATGGGGCGCGTTTTGGGAAGCGCGCCCCTCGTGTGATGCATCCAACATTTGTGGATTCTGTCTGGCTGCGCCGGTACGGCGCGCTCGTGGTGTGCTCCACCTTCGCGCTCGTCGTAGCCGGAGGGCTGGTCACCAGCAATGACGCGGCGCTCGCTATCCCCGATTGGCCCCTCAACTGGGGTCGATTGATTCCTCCCCTGGAAGCAAATATTCGCTACGAATTCGCACACCGCGTGTTGGCGCTGATAACCGCATTACTCACGGCCGGCCTTGCGGTGAAGCTCCGCACCAGGCTCGCGTGGACGGCACTCGCGGCAGTCCTCGTGCAGGCAGGTCTTGGCGGAGTTCTTGTGAAGTATATCGATCCGGCGTGGGCAGCCGTGGTCCACGCAGCCCTGGCGCAGTTATTCTTCGGGATCGCGGTGGCGCTGCTGGGGCAGGTTTCCGACTTGCCCCGTGCCCCCGCCCCCCTCATAGCCGCCGTAGCCCTCTTCGCTCAAACCGTTCTCGGCGCGGCCGTCCGTCACCACATCGCCAGCCCGATTCCGCACATCTTCGGCGCCGCCGTCGCTACCATCCTGGTAATGTGGGCGGGCCTCTCCACTCTGATGACCCACATGGACGACCCCGCGCTTCGCCGTCCCGCGCTCGCGCTCCTCTCCCTGACGTTCTCTCAAGTCTTCCTCGGCATCGCCGCCTACATGGCTCGGGCCGCTACCGCCGATGCCCCCCAGCCCATGCCGCTGATGGTTTGGATCACGGTCGCGCACGTTGCCGTTGGTTCGCTCGCCTTCGGCGCCGCGGTTGTCCTCGCCGGGCAGTCCGCTCAACCCGCCTCCCTACCGCAAAGGACGGCCGCAGCCTGATGCGCTCCTATATCGAACTCACCAAGCCGCGCATCACCTGGCTCATCCTGATGAGCACCGGCATCGGCTATTTCTTCGGCCTGCCTTCCCACGCCCTGCGCGACATCAACCTGCTCCTGCTCGTGCATACCATCATAGGCACCGCGCTCATCGCTTCCGGTACCGCCGCGCTCAATCAGTGGTACGAACGGGAAGCCGACGTGAAGATGCGCCGCACGGCCGCTCGTCCGCTGCCCTCCGGCCGTCTCGAAGCGACGCACGCCCTGCTCTTCGGCGTGGCTCTTTCCGTCGTCGGATTCATCGAGCTCTACCTCGGCGCCAACCCGCTAGCGGCCTGGATCGGCGCTTTCACCCTCGCCAGCTATCTCTTCCTGTACACGCCCCTCAAGAGCCGCACCTGGTGGAGTACCACCATCGGCGCCATCCCCGGCGCCATGCCGCCCATGATCGGTTACGCCGCGGCCGCCGGGGCCGTCACCCGTGAATCCTGGGTTCTCTTCGCGATCCTCTTCCTCTGGCAGTTCCCGCACTTCTACTCCATCGCCTGGATGTACAAAGAAGACTACGCCCGCGCCGGCATCCGCATGCTCCCCGTAGTCGAGCCCGATTGCCGGTCCACCGCCCGGCAGATCGTCCTTTATGGGATCGTCCTGATTCCGGTCAGCCTCGTTCCCGGTATCCTGGGAATGTCGGGACGCATCTACCTCGTAGGGGCCCTGCTGCTGGGGCTATGGTTCCTGTACTCCGGCGTGCGCGTGGCCCTGGAGCGTAGCCTGGTGCGCGCGCGGGGCGTTCTCATCACCAGCGTGTTGTACCTGCCGCTCATCTACGGGCTGATGCTCCTGGATAGGCCAGGTTTGTGATCGAAGTCCAAAACGTCACCCATCGATACGGCGACCGTACCGCTCTCTCGAATGTCAGCTTCGAGGTCAACAAGGGCGAGATCTTCGGCCTGCTCGGGCCGAATGGCGGCGGCAAGTCAACATTGTTCCGGATCCTCTCGACCATGATGGTGCCCACCGAGGGCCGCGCCACAATCGCGGGCCTCGATGTCGGTCGCCAGGCCGCACAGGTCCGCCGGCAGGTGGGCGTGGTCTTTCAGACCCAGAGCCTCGATAAGGCCCTCACAGTGGAAGAGAACCTCCGCGCCCAAGGCCACCTGCACGGCCTCAGCGGCGCCGTCCTCCGCGAGCGCATGGAAGCCGCCATGGACCGCCTCGGCCTCCTCGACCGCCGACGCGACCTCGTCGACACCCTCTCCGGTGGTCTGAAACGCCGGGTCGAAATCGCCAAATCCCTACTGCACCGGCCGCAGGTGCTGCTCATGGACGAGGCTTCCACTGGCCTCGATCCTGCCGCCCGCCGCGACGTCTCGCGCCACGTCGAGAACCTCCGCGAAAAAGAGGGCGTCACCATCCTGCTCACCACCCACATTCTGGAAGAAGCCGACCGATGCGATCGTCTGATCCTTCTACACCAGGGAAACATCGTGGCACAAGGCAGTCCCCGGGAGTTGCGCTCCCGCATAGGCGGCGATGTCGTCGTGCTCGAAACCGCCGACACACAGTCGCTCGCCGCCGGCATCGCGCAGCGCTTCCATCTCACGCCGACGGTCATCGACGGCCAGGTGCGGGTCGAAATCGCCAACGGCCACCGTTTCATCACCGAGGTGGTGGAGGCGTTCCCCGGCGCGGTCGATTCCGTCGGCCTCCACAAGCC
>DATJYJ010000227.1:0-10120 GCA_035578025.1 Verrucomicrobiia bacterium | reverse complement strand
GGCGACACGCACCTGGGCGGCGACAACATCGACCAGCGCATCATCGACTGGATCGTCGGCGAGTTCAAGCGCGACAACGGCATCGACCTGTCGAAGGACCAGATGGCCCTGCAGCGTCTGAAGGAAGCGGCCGAGAAGGCCAAAATGGAGCTTTCCACGCTGCTCGAGGTCGATATCAACCTGCCGTTCATCACCGCCGACGCCAGCGGGCCCAAGCACCTGCAGCTCAAGCTCACCCGCGCGCGGTTCGAGCAGATGGTCGAGGACATCCTGCAGCGTTCCATCGGCCCCTGCAAGCAGGCCATGACGGACGCCAAGGTCACCCCGGCGCAGATCGACGAGGTGGTTCTGGTCGGCGGGCAGACGCGCATGCCGCGTATCCAGGCGCTGGTCCGCGAGCTCTTCAATAAGGAGCCGCACAAGGGCGTCAACCCCGACGAAGTGGTCGCGGTGGGCGCCGCGGTTCAGGGTGGCGTGCTGGCCGGCGACGTCAAGGAAATGGTGCTGCTCGATGTGACTCCGCTTTCGCTCGGGATCGAGACGATGGGCGGCGTGTTCACCAAGCTCATCGAGCGCAACACCACCATCCCGGTCCGCAAGAGCGAGACGTTCTCTACGGCCAGCGACAACCAGCCGTCGGTCGAGATCAAGGTCAGCCAGGGCGAGCGCGCCATGGCTCGCGACAACCGCCTGCTCGGCGTGTTCCAGCTCGGCAATATTCCGCCGGCCCCGCGCGGCGTCCCGCAGATCGAGGTCACCTTCGATATCGACGCCAACGGTATCCTCAACGTGACCGCCAAGGATCGCGGCACCAGCAACGAGCAGAAGATCACCATCACCAGCTCCAGCGGCCTCTCCAAAGATGAAGTCGAGAAGATGGCCAAGGACGCCGAAATGCATGCCGCCGAGGATCGCAAGCAGAAGGACACCATCGACGCGCGCAACCGCGGCGATGCCATGGTGTACAACGTCGAAAAGACGCTGAAGGAACACCGCTCCAAGATCAGCGACACCGAAGCCAAGGAGATCGAGGACGCCATCGCCGAGACCAAGAAGGTGCTCAACGGCAACGACGCCGACCTGATCAACTCCGCTATCGATCGCCTGACGACCGCCAGCCACAAACTGGCCGAAGCCATGTACAAGAGCACTGCGCAGCAGCCGCCCACGGGCGGTCCGCAGCAGCCTCCGCCGTCTTCCGGGGGCGGAGACAAAGGCAAAGACAACGTAGTCGATGCCGAGTTTGTCGACGTCGACGACAAAAAATAAGCGATTAGCCGTCAGCTTTCAGCCGTCAGCGTTCGGGCCTGTCAGGCTGATCGCTGATGGCTGAGAGCTGAAAGCCTTTTTATGGCCGCCGCCAAACACGATTATTACGAGACCCTCGGTGTCCCGCGCAATGCCGGTGTGGAGGAGATCCGCCGGTCCTACAAGAAGCTCGCGCGCAAATACCACCCAGACGTGAATCCGGGAGACAAGGCCGCCGAGGAGCGTTTCAAGAACGTGCAGGAAGCTTACGACGTCCTGGGCGATGCCAAGAAGCGCCAGATGTACGACCAGTTCGGATTCTACTCCGACAGCGGCTTCGCTCCGCCTCCGCCCCAGGGAGCGGGCGGAGAAGGCGCCCAGTTCGATTTCAGCGGCTTCGATTTTTCCGATTTCATGGGCGGCGCGGGCGGCGGCGGCCGGAGGACCGAAGGGGGCGGCGGTTTTCGCGACATCTTCAGCCAGTTCTTCAGCCGCGGCGGCGGGCATGCCGAGCAGCCGCAGCCCGAAAAAGGCGGCGATCTCGAATACGTGATGAACATCGACTTCTGGCAGGCCATCAAAGGCACCCAAGCGCGCGTCAACATCACCCGCTACGAGACCTGCACGACCTGCCACGGCACCGGTTCGGCCGGAGGGGGTGAGATCACCTGCCCGCAGTGCAAGGGCAGCGGCCATGTGAGCCAGATGGCCGGCGCGATGCGCTTCAACCTGACCTGCCCGAAGTGCGGCGGCTCCGGGCGCCTGCGCAACTCCTGCCCCACCTGCGGCGGCGACGGCCGCATCACCCACAACGAGACCGTGGAGATCCGGATTCCGCCGGGCGCGCGCGACGGCTCGCGCCTGCGCGTCCCCGGCAAGGGCAACGCCGGGACCATGGGCGCGCCTCCGGGAGACCTGTACATCACGACCAAAGTCGAGCCGCACCCGTTTTTCCGGCGCGAGGGCGACAACATCGAGATCACCGTGCCCGTCGCAGTCTGGGAAGCTGCGCTTGGCGCCAAGATCGAAGTGCCGACCATCGACGGCCGCGCCGCCCTCAAGATTCCGGCCGGCACCGTCAACGGCCAGAAGTTCCGCCTGAGGGAGAAGGGCGTGCTGAATTCGCGCACCAATCAGCGCGGCGATCAGATCGTGGACGTCTCGCTGGCCGCGCCCGATTCGCGCGACGAGCGCACGCGCGAGCTTCTGCGCGAGCTGGCCAAGCTGCAGCCCGAGGACCCGCGCGCGGAAATCTGGAGCAAGGTCTGACCATGCGAAAGGCGAAATCCAAAGCGGCGTACATGATCTCCGCCATTGCGGAGCAGTACGAGATTCACCCTCAGACTCTCCGGCTCTACGAGCGCGAGGGCCTGCTCAAGCCCAGCCGCAGCGAGGGCAACACGCGCCTTTACACGACCGAGGACATCGAGCGCCTGGAGGTGATTCTCCACCTGACGCGCGATCTCGGCGTGAATCTCGCGGGTGTGGAGATCATTCTGAACATGCGCGAGAAGATGGGCGAGATGCAGAGCCAGATCCAGCAGTTCATCGCCACGCTGAACAGCGAGCTGGCCTCGCGCAGCGCGCGCGTTCCGGAAAGCCGCACGAACATGCTGGTGCCGGTGATCAACGCGAAACCACGAAGGTAAGGTGGGACAGGCTTGAGCCTGTCCTGCGCGGGCCCTGGAGGCCCGCGTTACCTGCGGAACCGGTTGACGATCATCAATTGCTGGTCGGGCTTGTACTCCAGGATCGTCCCCTGCTCGACCAGCGTGCGCGTCAAGGCCGCGGTGTCGATCGACTGCACCGCGACATTGCCGCGAATCGCCATCGAGGCCGCCACGCCTGCCGCCTGTCCCAGGATCATGTACTGCGGCTCCATGCGCAGGGTGCTGTACGCCACGTGGCTGGCGGAGAAGCAGACCGGCACCAGCAGGTTCTGCACTTCGGCCCGTTTGGGTGTGAGGACGCGGTACGGAATCTGGTATGGCTGCACGGGCACCTGCATGTCGCCCTCATTCCGTACAAAGCCCTCCCTGGTGACGATGCGCTGAATATTGTGCGAATCGCTGTTGTAGGATCCCATGCCGATCGGGTCGGGCTTCGTCAGGTCGGTCTGGATGTCCCTCTGCGTCATGACGTATTCGCCCACCATGCGGCGTGCTTCGCGGATGTAGAGCTGATTGGGAAAATTCTGATTGTCGGTGAATTCGTCCTTGGCCAACCCCCACTCGTTGGCCTCTTTTTGCAGGTCGGCCGGCACGCGGGGGTCGTGAGCCAGGAACCAGAAGAACCCTTTGGTGTAGTCTTCGTGGTCGCGCCAGATCTCGGCGCGCCTCGCGTACGACGCGTTGGGATACTCCCAGGACTTCCCGATATAGTCCGTCGAAAACGCACCGTTGTTGTTCATATCCGCTTTTTGGTTCGGAATGGGCGAGATCGAGATGACTTCGCCCAGCTTCGAAGCGCGGCCCTGTTTCTGCAGCATGGCGGCAAGCAGCCGAGCGAACAGCTCATAGCGGCCCTGGTCGTAATGGTCCGGCTTGGGATAGGCCACCTGATTGGCCGGGTCGTGCGAGAGGATCATCCGGAAGTTGTATGCCTGCACCTTGCGATCGGCTGCGCCGGGTTCTCCCGGCGGGGCCGCGGAGATTTCTGGGAGCAGCCTCCCCGCGGCATCGTAGGGCGAGAGATCGACGAGGAACTGATGCTTGGGAGTTTCCCCGCGCACGCCGGCCAGCGATTCGCCGTACTGCGCCGTGCTCTCCCGCCCCCAGGTGAAGGTTACGGCGGCCTGCGCCATCAGGTCGCCTTCGTAGGTACAGTCGGCGAACACGCGCGCGGTGTAGGTCTCGCCGTTCTCCATCGTGATCGATTCCAGGCGCGTGCCGGACTTGCGCACGCCGTCGTGTTCGCGCAAGCGCCGTCCGAACAACACTGTCACACCCGCCTGGCGGAGCATCCCGCGGAAGATGCTTTCGGCCACGTGGGGCTCAGGCAGCCACGCGATCTCCTGCAGGTGCTGCGCCATGTTGTAGAGGTTGCCCGCGCGCCAGTAGAACTCAAGTGCGTAGCCGCCGATCACCTCGCGCCGCCCCACGTCGGTACGCGACAGGCCTCCCGATACCATGCCGCCGATGTGCTGTCGCGGCTCGAGCAGCGCGACCTTGAGTCCCATGCGCGCGCCGCTCACCGCGGTGATCGCGCCGCCCGCGGTCCCGCCATACACTACCAGGTCGTAGGAAGCCTGGCACCAGGCGGAAGCGGCAAAGACCGATACCAGGGCAAAGAAGCGAACCCGTCTCATCGGAACTACGGTAGCAGGCTGCTACCGCCGGGTGGCGAGCAGTCTCACCAGGATCATGACCAGGTTCCAGGAGACGATCGCCGCGAACCAGTAGTTCAGGAACACCACCACTCGCGGCCGCCGGAATTTCATGGCCCCCGAAACCAGAAGCACGGCGAACAGCTTCGCGATCAGGAGAGCCGCGACCGGCCCGACCTGCATCAGCCGTCCGATGAACAGGCTGGCCTCGCGCGCGCCCAACTCGAGGCCGAGCAGCGTCGTGAAAATATCTAGGACTTGCAGAGTCAGGAAAGTGATCAACGATGCGGCAGGAAACTCCCTCCGCAGACGCAAGGGTATCGGAACCATCATGAGGCAGTCACATCATTGTTGACCAGGCATCGGGAAGCGTTCCAGGTTCTCTTTTGTTAGTTCCAGGTGGGTCCGCGCAGGTCTTCTAGGGCCGCGATCGGACAAACAGGGCGACAGCCAGGTACCCGGCGCAAGACACACGGAAGAAGACTGCGATCTGCTGCGATGGTGTAAACCTTGCCTCGGGCTCGCCGCCGGGGATGCGCCAGCGGTTCAAACCGCGGCCCCGTGGAATTGAGGACACAGGTGTGACCAGGAAGGGTAGACGGCGACGAGCGCGGCCGCTATCAGCAGAAGGGTGGCGATCAGGATCGAGAGATTCAGCCGGTACGATATGCGCTGCCGGTGATCCGCGTGATGGTCGTAAATAAACACGAACTTTGTGCCAGGGCATGGCGATTTTCCGGCCGGTGCCGGACATGTTTGTATAATTCGTTTCGCTCGGGCGCGCAAGGGGTTGGTGTGGATTGGTGGGCCCTGTAGGATTCGAACCTACGACCAACGGATTATGAGTCCGCTGCTCTAACCGCTGAGCTAAGGGCCCGTGCCAGGCGGGGCTGAAGAATTTTGACGAAGACGAGAAATGCCGACCCCGAATTCGATGGCGGAGGAAGAGGGATTCGAACCCCCGAGCGAGTCACCCCGCTAACGGTTTTCAAGACCGCCGCCTTCAACCACTCGGCCATTCCTCCGTCGCTTCCCATTATATCGGTCGCGCCCAACCGCTGCCTCATGCCTCGCCGCGGACCAACAGCAAGCCATCCAGCTTGGCATTGACGTCCCTCAGCGCGCGCATTACTTCTTCATGCTGAACCTGCTCCGCCGGCGGCGTCTTGCGGATGATGCAAAACGTGCCGCCCGGCTCGAGCACGCAGCTTTCTACGTCGGCCAGCGACTCAAAACCCTGCCGGTGGAGCACGGTCATCAGCTCCGCGCGAGTGAGCAGTTCCTTCGCCAGAGCCGGCTTGATGATCTTGCCGTGCTCGATCAGCGTTGTCGGCTTGCCCTCGAAGACCTGGTCCAGGCGCCGGTGGCGAAACAAAAACCGTACCACCACGTAATTGATGGAGAGCAGCGCCAGGGCGCCGATGAGGCCGCCGGTGAGCGAGTTGTCATTGCCGATGATGGCATTCTGCACGGTGTTGGAGAGCGAGAGCAGCACCACCAGGTCGAACGGGTTGAGCTGAGCTAACTCTCTCTTTCCAAAGACACGCAGCGCCACCACCAGGAAGAAGTACACAAGCGCGGGGCGCAGGATCTTCTCGATCACCGGGGCCCCCAGCGCGAAGATATCGCCCCACATCTTGCCGTTCGCCAGCCAATCCGCCATCGCCGTTCCTCCACTTCCGATTATGCCGGATGACAACAATTTGATAAAAACATCGGAATCGCGGTATGTTTCGGCTGAGGAGTGGAAAAGTCTGTGGATGAACGGTCGATTTGTTTGCAAGCGGCGGTATATCCGGCGCGGCTTCAAGCACTTCACGGCTGCACAGACATCTGCGCCGGAATGCGTTTTTGTGCTTTAACCCGCCCCTGTAGCGAGGCTAGTCTAGGTCATTGAACTTCCATGCCCGCGCCCAACACCACTGAGAAAGGCCTGCCAACCAATGTCGATGCCGAGCGCTTCGTGCTCGGCTCGATCCTGCTCGACGACAGCTTCTACATCCAGGCGGCGGGCACGCTGGATGCCGGCGATTTCAGCCTCGAGAAGCACCGGCGAATCTTCCGGCGCATGGGCGATCTGCATGAGCGGGGGGAGAGCATCGACCGGATCACCCTCGCTAACGAGCTCATGAAATTCAACGAGCTCGAGACCTGCGACGGCCTCAGTTACCTGGTCTCGCTTGACGACGGCCTGCCCCAGATTCCCAACGCGGATTCCTACGTGAGGCTGGTTAAGGACGCGGCGGTGCTGCGCTCCATCATCTTTGCCTCGCAGCACATGATCAACCGCTGCATGATGGCGGAGGAGGCGCCGGAGGAGATTCTGGCGGGCGCCGAGGAGACGCTGCTCAAGCTGGGTGAGGCGCAGGTCAAGACCGGACTGCTCAATCCGGACCAGATTCTGCAGAGCTACGAAGGCGGCATCAGCGCCTTCCTCGACCCGAGCAAGCGGATCAAGGGCATCAGCAGCGGTTTCCTGAAGCTCGACGAGTACACCGGCGGGCTTCACGGCGGCGATCTGTTCATCCTGGCCGGGCGTCCCTCGATGGGAAAGACGGCGTTCGCGCTCAACATCGCGCAGCACGTGGCATTGAAGCTGAAACAGACCGTGGCCGTGTTCTCGCTCGAAATGTCGAAGGAGTCGCTGCTCACCCGCATGCTGTGCGCGGCGGCGCGTGTCGACAGCCAGCGCTTCCGCTCCGGCTACCTGACCCAGGATGAGCGCCGCAAGCTCAACCAGGCGCTGAACGACCTGGTGGAATCGCCACTTTACATCGACGACACGGCCGGCCTGCACCTGATGGACATGCACGCCAAACTGCGCCGGCTGAAATCCGAGCGCGGCAATCTCAAACTGGTGATCGTCGATTACCTGCAACTGATGAGCGGGCGCGGACGGTACGAGAATCGCAACCAGGAAGTCAGCGCGCTCTCCCGCGGCTTGAAGCTGCTGGCCAAGGAGCTCAACGTCCCCATGATGGTGCTCTCGCAGTTGAGCCGTGCCGTCGAGACGCGCCAGGGCGACCACCGGCCGCAGCTGAGCGACCTGCGCGAGTCCGGATCCATCGAGCAGGACGCCGATCTCGTCGGCTTCGTCTTCCGCGAAGAGGTTTACAACCGCGACCGCGAAGATCTCAAAGGACTGGCGGAGTTGATCATCGCCAAGCAGCGCAACGGCCCGGTGGGCACGGTCAACCTGGTCTTCCTCCACTCGCAGACCAAGTTCGAGAACCGCGCCGAAGACACCGGGGATTTGCCGGACGAGTAGCCTGGCCTATCTCCTGACGAAGAATTCCGCCTCCACGAACGCCATCGTGCGGACTTGATCGCGCAGGGTGCTGTAGCGCAGGCTGCCGGAGGCCGCGCGCAGCCGGCCGATCTCCTCACGGGTGAACTCACGGAGGTAACGGTCCGCCCGGTCCCGGTAGGAATATCCCAGATATTTCGCGGATCCCGCGCCGGCGACCTCCATCAGGATGTCCCAGAAGCTGCGCCGCTGGAACAGCCCCTTGCGGGAACAGTGCTCGGCCGCCGCTTCGATGGCGCTCCTGCCGCCGCGCAGAATGACCCGCACGCAGCCCACCGGCTCGAACCGACGCGAGGGGTCGGGATCAGGAAAACCGCCGAGCAACTCGCGGATCGCGGCGGCTTCGGCTTCCCATCCGGCCCAGCGAAACCGCGTGGCGCCGCTCACCAGGGTCCCGCGCAGCAGCAGGTCCCGGATGCGCGCTTCGTCTTTTCCCGTGACGCCGAGGACGTGCTCGATCAGCTCACGCACGGCCATCTCCTGCACGACAACCGGCGTGAGCGCGATGGATTCGGCGGCTTCGCTGGAGAGCTTGACCCGGATGGTCGGCGGCAGCGGCATTTCTGTTTTCACGCTAGCATAGGTCCGTGAAGCCGCTGGAGAAGGTGCTCGCCGAGACCCGCCGGTACGAGCACGCGCTGCTGAGTTTTTCGGCGCGCGAGCACAACGGTGCCGTGGAGTTGGTCATTTCCCTCAAAGACCCGGGACTCGGGTTGCACACCTACTACGCCCCCGTCCACGAACGCGATATCGAGCACCCCCAGTTTCCCTGGACGTTCCAGCGCTACCTGTACGATTGCATGCACGACTACCTGGTCGAGATGTTCATCCGCACGCCGCAGAGCAGGGACAACGACAACCCGTCCCGGGCACGCACATGACGCCGGCGGGAGAATTGCTGGCCGCGGAGATAAAACGCGGCGGACCAATTCCGTTTTCCCGTTTCATGGAGGTGGCGCTCTACCATCCGGTGTACGGATATTACCGGAGGCCTCGCGATCCCTTCGGAAAGCGCGGCGACTTCTTCACCGCCGAACAGCTTCAACCTGTGTTCGGAATCCTGATGGCCGCCGTCGTCCGCAAGCTCCACGGCACCCTGGGTGAGCCACCGGACTTCACCGTGATCGAACCCGGCGCCGGCCGCGCCGAAATGGCCGCGGCGTTCTCCGAGTGGAGATACGTACCCCTCGATCTCGATTCCGGCGAACGGCCCGCAGGAGTCAGCGGCGTGATCTTCACCAATGAATTCTTCGACGCACTGCCGGTCGATGCCGCCGTCTTCGAGAGAGGCGCGTTTCGCGAACAGCGTGTGGCTCTTCGCGAGGGAACGTTCGTCTGGCAGACGGGCGGCACAGTCGGTGTGGAAGCCGAGCGCTACTTGCGCTCGTGGTATCCGCCGCCGGAGGAAGGGCGCTGGTACGAGGTAAATCTGGCGGCCCTTCGATGGCTCGAACGGATGGCGGCGATATTGAGCACGGGCTACCTGGTGACCATCGACTACGGCTTCACGCGCGCCGAGAGCGTGCGATTTCCGGCAGGAACCTTGATGGGGTATCACCGCCACACCGCACGCGAGGATATCTTCGCCGATCCCGGCGAGCGCGACATCACGTCGCACGTCAACTTCACGGCGCTTCAGGAGGCAGGCGCGGCCCTCGGGCTGGTCACGGAACGCTTCGAGACTCTGGCGCAGACGCTGCTCGCGGCGGGTGAGGCCGATCAATTCGCGTCCGCGCTCGCCGGCGACGATGAGTTGCGGCGGCGAATGCAGCTCAAGACCTTGCTATTCGGGATGGGTGAGACGTTTCGGGTGCTGGTGCAGCGGAAGGCATGAGGAGATCGGCGGACGGCAAGGAACGATCGTCCGCCCGACAGAAAATGAAAAAGGCCCCGGAAACCCGGGGCCTTTGGAGTGGAACCTGTTGATTGCTGCCCTGCTACTCAGGGCGCTCCGGACTACTTCTTTTTCTTCGGAGCAGCCTTCTTCTTCGCAGGCGCTTTCTTCTTGGTTGCGTTCTTCATTCGATTGATTCTCCCTTTACATCTAAATTCGCGCCGCTCCTAAAGAGAGCGCGGTTGTGTCTTCTTTATAAGGTGGATCGAATCGAAAGTCAAGAAAAAAATGATGGTTCCGCTCCGTGAAGCATCTTCAAACTTCACCCGAAAGCGCCCTGCTGAACAAAAAAACGCAGAAGTATAGAATTGTTTTAAGGAGCATTTGTGTTCCGAGGCCCATTTCA
>DATJYJ010000226.1:0-19901 GCA_035578025.1 Verrucomicrobiia bacterium | reverse complement strand
CAGGCGCCGCAGCGCGTCGAAACGCACCAGCTCATCCAGCGCAACGAGCACGAACGCGAAGCCTTCCGCTCCGGCCATCCCGTCCCGGAAGAGCACCACGACGAACACCACGGCCGCCGCTGAAGGCCGCGGGGCGCCCTTACCGGTTATAGTTGATGGGAGGCTGTAAGAAACCTCCCGCGCGTGAACACTACACTCATCGCCGAGCTCATCAGGCTCCGCTACAAACTCCTGTGGGCAAAGACCCGCTCCCGTAACGGCCGGATCGCGCTCTTCCTGGCCGGCTACCTGATCCTCATCGCAGCCATCGCCCTCCTCACCACCGGCGGCTTCGGCGCCGCGCTCGCCGCGGTTCGCAGCGGCAAGGGTGAAATGATCGCCCAGGCTGTTCTCAGCGGCATTTTCTTCGAAGCCGTCCTCGCCAGCAACATTCTCGGCTTCGGCCTCAACGCCATCTTCAGCGATCAGGAACTCCGCCGCTACCCGCTTCACGCCGCCGACCGCCGCATCGCGCGCCACCTCATCGGCATCGCCGATCCCTTCTGGCTCCTGTTCCTCGCCATGGATCTCGGCCTCGCCGTGGGCCTCTACGTCGCCGGCGCGGGCGCCTTCTGGTTCGGCTTCGTTGCCGTGCTTCTGCTGTTCGTCTGCAATTACCTGCTCGCCCGCATCGTCGCCCTGCTCATCGACCGCATGATGCAGCGCCGCGGCGGCTCCGCCCTGCTCCTCGGGCTGGTCATGCTGCTGGCGCTCGGCCCGTCTATCCTCCAGCCCGTGTTTCGAGGCCATCCCGAGCGCGCGCAGGCCGCCCTTCGCTGGCTTCAGTATTCACCCCCGTTCGGAGCCGCGTCCGCCATGATCCATCCAGGAATCCAGGCCGCGAACGGCATCCTGCTCATCCTGCTGTGGACCGTCGGGCTCCTCGCCCTGCTCATCGCCATCGAGAACCGGCCGCCGGCCCGCACCGCCGCCGCGACCCTCGAGATCGATTGGGACAGCCGCTACGAGCGCGCCGCCGCCTTCTTCGGGCCCGGTACCGCCCCGCTGGTCGCCCACTGGCTGCGCTTCTACCTGCGCAACAGCCGCACCCGTGCCATGTCGCTGCTTCAGCTTCCGCTGGTCGCCTTCCTGACCTTTCAGATCGGCCGCCAGGCCGGGGCCAACGGCTTCTTCATCGCCGCGCTTGGCACCTTCCCGGTGGCTACGTTTATGGGCGTCGCGCGCATCACCGTCAACCAGTTCGGCTACTCCGCTGGCGGCTTTCGCCGCTATTTTCTGTTGCCCACCGATCCCGCGGCCACGCTCCGCGCCGGCAGCCTTGCCTCGCTCCTTCTGGGAGCCGCGAGCATCCCTATCCTGCTCGCCGCCTGGCTGGTTCTGGCCCCCAAGCCCCTCGACCTTGCCATGTTCCTGATGCTGGCATGTTCTTCGATAACCGGCCTGTTCCTCTTCCACGCCCTGGCGCTGTGGATCAGCCTGTTCAATCCGCGCAAAGGCAATTACCAGAGCAGCATCGGCAACGACCTTTCGCTCGGCGGCAACATCCTGGTCATCGGCGGCGTTTTGACCGCGCTCCTCGGCCCGCGCCTCCTCCACCGCGCGTGGCCCGCTCCCTTCGACCCGCGCAACTGGTGGATGATTCTCGCCCTCGCCGCGCTCGCCGCCGTTGTGTATCGGGTATCGTTGAATGCCGCCTGCGCCCTGTTCAACCCGCGCCGCGAGCGCCTCCTGGCCGTCGTCGAAGGAAGAGACTGATCGCATGGACGCCATACGCCTTACCAACCTCGCCAAGAAATACGGGCCCACCGTGGCCGTCGAAAACCTGTCGCTCGCCGTGCGCGCCGGGACCATGTTCGGATTCCTCGGTCCCAACGGCAGCGGCAAGAGCACCACCATCGGCTGCATGACCGGCCTGCTCGATCCCACCGCCGGCGAAGTCGAGCTGCTCGGCCAGCCGTTCACCGCCTCCAGCGCCGGTCTCAAGCGCCGTATTGGCGTCATGCCCGAAACCCTCGGCCTCTTCGAGCCCCTCTACGCCCACGAATTCTTGGCCTTCGTCGCGCGCATGTTCGGCCTCGACGAATCCACTACCCGCCGCCGCGTCACCGAGCTGCTCGCAGCGCTCGAGCTCAGCGACACCGGGAAGACGCTCTCGGAGTATTCCACTGGCATGCGCAAGCGCGTGGCCTTCGCTGCCGCCGTCATCCACACCCCGGAGATCCTCTTCCTCGACGAGCCCTTCGAATCCATCGATCCCGCCGGTGTGGCGCTGATGAAGCAGTGGCTGCGCCGCTTCACCGACCAGGGCCGCACCGTCTTCATCACCAGCCATGTGCTCGAGACCGTCGAGCGCCTCTGCCACGAGGTCGCCATCATCACCAGCCCCGGCAAGCTCGTCTGGCAGGGCGACATCACCATCTTCAACGACGATGGCGCCATCGAATTCGACGGCCGCCAGTTCCGCGCGCTCGAGCCGCTGTTCCTGCACCTCACCGGCGAGCGCTCCGCGGACTTACACTGGCTGTGATGAAGCTCTACCTGAAACCCACCTGAACCACCTGCCGCAAAGCGAAGAGTTTGCTTCGCGAAAAGGGCGTCCGCTTTGAAGAGGTCGATCTCAACAAGGGCCTGACCGTCGCCGAACTGGAATCGTTGATCGGTAAGCGCGACTACCGCGAGTTCCTCAACCCTCGCAACGAGCTCTACCGCGAGCGCGGCATGAAGGACCATCCGCCCGCGCGCGCCGAGGCCCTCGAGCTGATGAGCGAGAATCCCAACCTGATCCGCCGCCCCATCCTGGTGGACGGCTCCAAGATCGTCCTGGGCTCCGATGTGGGACAGGCTTGAGCCTGTCCCCGGCCGCAGGCCGGCGCTTCACCGCGACCAGGGCGGCACGATCCCGTTCATCCGCGCATAAGCGATGAGCTGCCCCAAGTGTTCCGCGATGTGCGTGTCGATCACCGTCAGCACTCCGCGCACGCTCGTCTTTCGTCCGAAGAAATCCGCGTCTCGTGATAACGCCCCGGCCGACGCCTCTTCCATCGTCTTCCGCACCGCCGCGAAGCTCTCCGCCACCTTCGCGATCACCTGCGCTTTGCTCAGCGCCTCCTGCTCCCCCTTCGCGTTCTGCTCGATCTCTTTGCCGAGTTCTTCGCGTGCCTCCCCGTTCAGCAGATGCAGCAGCAGTGCGTTCCCGAACGCGATGTGCAGCAGCGCCTCCTTCACCGACCTCACGCCCGGCCCCGGACGCCACCCGTATTTCTCCTCCGGAATCGCTCTTGCCAGCGCGACCACCTGTTTCTCCAGATCGTCGAACGGCAGCAGCACCTCCGCTGCCGCCGGCGCCGGAGTGACGTCTTTCACGTCCAGCAGCTCGACGTCGAAGATCAGCTCCGCCCTGGGCGGAATCTTGCCTCGCCCCTTCTCGCCATACGCGAGCTGATAGGGCAGAAACAGCCGGCGCTTTCCGCCGACCTTCATGCCCTCGAAGCCCATCTCCCACCCCGCGATCACCTGCCGCCGCCCCTGCACGAATTTCAACGGCTCGCCGCGGTCCACCGACGAGTCGAACTTCGTCCCGTCGCGCAGCCAGCCGGTATAGTGCACGGTGTACTCCTGGCCTGGCTGTGCCGCCGCGCCGCCTCCCACGCGCACTTCGATGTACCGCAGCGGCGCGCGCGCCTCCACCGTGCCCGCCACCTCGGGCACCGAAGCCGGCATCTTGGGGTCGAACGTCTGCCCGAAGCAGCCGCCCGCGATCGCCAGCGCGCACCAGGCCCGCTTCATACCGGCATCTTCTTGCGCAGGAATGGCCGCGCGAATGCCGCCGGCGGATTGTGACTGTTGGGCGACAGCGCCGCCGCCGCCCGCTTGTAAGTTTCGGCGGCTTTCTCCTTTTCGCCCATCCGCTCGTACGTCATGCCGAGCAGGCAAATCATGAACGGATCGTTGCCGTTGCCCGGCGCCGCGAGCATCTTCGTGAACTCCGCCTCCGCCGTTTGGAAATCGCCCGTGTACAGCCCGACATACCCCACCAGGTAAGGATAGAAGCGCTCCTGCTGTGCGGCCATCGACGCATCGCCGTCGAGAATCTTCCTTGCCGCCGCCACGTGCTTGGCCGCCTCCGCCTTATTGCCGCGCCGCGCCGCCAGCCGCCCCAGCGCGTGCTCCAGGCGGAAGTTCCACAGGCTCGCCGGGTGCGTCTTCGGCTCCGGCTCCTTCAGCCCCATCTCCGTGCCCTTTCGGTACCACTGCTCGGCGGTCTCCAGGTCGCCGGAATCGATACACACCCGCGCGCCCTCGTTGGCCATCTCGCCTTCCTGGTAGAACGCGTTCTGCGGCTGCGCCTGCTCCTGCGTCTGCCAGTACGCGATCACCATCTGCTCGTACTTCGCCGTGTTCCTGCAATCGCCGTCGAACGCATACGACATCGCCATCTGCCGCTGCCAGTTGGCCTTCGCACCGGCATCCGTGGCCGCGTCCAGCGCGCGCTGAAAAACCTTGCGCGCGTCGGCAGTCGCGCCCAGGTTGTCCAGCATGGTGGCTGCCTGGCCCGAGTTCGGATTGTTCTCCAGTTCCTTCTTCACGGCCGCCAGCGCATCGGCCGTCTTGCCTTCGCGAAGCAACTGCCCCGCCTGTCGTAGGGTCTCCGATTGGGGCCCTCCCCGGCCGCCCATGCCTTGCGGAGGCTGTCCTTGAAGCGCGGCGGCCGCTAACAGGGCAGCCGCGAGCGTGAAAAATCGTGCGTGCATGCGGCGATTATCGCACACGCTCTTACGGCGCGAGTTCCTTGCACATGCCCGGCATGCCGCGCTCCAGCATCCCGATGGTGGGCATGCCGAGATCCTTCAAGTCGAGCCGCTTGGCGGCATCGGCGGCGCCTCCCGCGCACGCAGTCTGCACCCGCGACCGGATGGTCGCCAGCGTCTGCACCCACTTCGCGAGATCGGCTTTCTTGG
Source organism: Verrucomicrobiia bacterium (assembly GCA_035578025.1). GTDB lineage: Bacteria > Acidobacteriota > Terriglobia > Bryobacterales > Bryobacteraceae > Solibacter. The sequence goes on along the minus strand of DATJYJ010000226.1, from coordinate 14,943 downwards.
CGACCGCGCCGTGGCCGGGGATTACCGTGTCGAAATCCAGCTCCAGGGCCTTGCGGACGGTCGCGTCCCATTCCTTGATGGAGCCGCCGGCGGAAGTGTCGCAGAAGGGCGCGCCGGAGGAGACGAAGAGGTCGCCCGTGTGGAGCACGCGCTCGCTCGGGAAGTAGATCACCGCGTCGCCGTTGGTGTGACCCCGCCCGACGTACTTCGCATCCACCTCCTTGCCCCCGAGGAAGACCTGCGCTTCCGTGTTGTAGGTGATTTGCGGCAGGCCCGGCTGTTTGCCGGCCACCATGTTGGCGCGCGCCTGCTTCGTGATCAGGATCTGGGCGTTGGCGGCCATCATGGCGTCGTTGCCGCCGGTGTGGTCGCCGTGTTGGTGGGTGTTGAGCACGTATCGGATGGGCTTGTCGCTCACGGTCTTCACCTTGGCGACGATCTCGGGAGCGTCCTGCGCAAACTTGTCGTCCACCAGGATCACGCCTTCCGTGGTGGGCATGACGGCGACGTTGCCGCCGTTGCCGATAATCACCCACAGGTTATCGGTCACCTTTTCGATGGTCAGCGGCGGGCGCGGCTGTTGGGCCCAGGCGAACCAAAGCGCGGCGAGCGCAAGCGTCGCCAATGTTACACGAGTGACGAGCGGTCGTGACAGGAGCATGCAGGTGAATATAACACCCGCCGTGTTTGTAGCGTAGGCCTCCTGGCCTGCCCGCGCGCGCAGCGCGCCTGTGCTAAGCCTCTCTACCCAGCGCGATCACGAAGTATTGTGCCCGATCCGGACCGGGATTCTTCCACCCGTGCTCCTCGTTCGAGTTCACGTAGATCACGCTCCCGGCCGAGGCGCGCGTCGTCGCGCCGTTAATCGTTACATCGAGCTGGCCGAAGCGCAGCATCAGGATCTCTTCGTGCACGTGATGGTGCGGAGCGTGCGGCGCCAGGCCGGGACCGAGGTCGGTGATGTGCAGCTCCACCGGATAGCCCGTATGGGTCCTGCCATCGAGAACCGCTCGGCCTTCGTTGCCGCCGTTGGGCTTCACCGGCAGTTCTCCATATTTGTAGACCTTCGACGACAGGGTGGGCTTGGGTGTCTGCGCGGCGGCAAGCGCCGGCGCCAGCAGGGCGAGATCGCGGCGGGTGAGTTTCATCTTCTTACCCTAACTCACCGTCTTGCCGTCGGCGCTCAGGTACGCGCGCCGGTTGGAGTGGAACGCGACATTCGCCAGGTGCGGCGCGCTCACCGCGCTCGCGCCCACTTCCACCGGTGCGTTCGGCTCCTGGCGCGTCTTCATGCAGTCGAGAAAGTTTTGAATGTGCGGCTCGATCGGGATGGGCGCGGCCATCTGCTCCACGGGATCCGGGTTCTTCGTCCACGGCTCTTTCCAGATCTTGTAGCCCAGGTTGTTGAGGATCATGGTGCCCTCGTCGCCCTGGAACTGGATGCTCCAGTCGTTGTCGTACGAGTTGCAATAGTTCAGGGTCCACGTGGCCATGAGCTTTTCGTATTCGAAGACCGCGCAGAAGACGTCGGGCACTTCGCTGCCGGTGTTCTTGGCAAGCTCGCCCATACAGACCGCGCTTTTCGCGAAGCCCGAGCCGCTGAACCACTGCACGACGTCCATCAGGTGAGTGCCCTGATCGGTCATGTTGCCCCCCGAGTAGTCCCAGAAGTATCTCCACGAGCGGAACCGCATCGGCTCCAGGTCGCGCAGCTTGGCATCGCCCAGGAAGCGCGTCCAATCCAGCTTGCCGGGGAGCGGCGAGTTGTCCAGCGGCTTGGAGACGTTCCAGTTCCACATCGGCTTGGCCATGGTAATTTTGCCTAGAACGCCGGAATCGAATTTCTGCTTCGCCTGGATGACCGCCGGAGCGCTGCGTCGCTGCATGCCGATTTGCACGATCTGCTTCGTGCGGCGGACGGCGGCGATCATCTCCTGGCTCTGCGGGATCGAGTGCGACATCGGCTTCTCCAGGTAGACGTCCTTCTTCGCCTGAAGCGCGGCGTAGAGGATGGGTGCGTGCTGGTGATCGGGTGTTGCGATCACAACCGCGTCGATGCCGGGCTGGGCGAGTAGCTCGTGATAGTCCGTGTACGTCTTGGCCGACGGCGCGGCCTTAAGACCGGCACTGAGGTTGGGCTCGTAGACTTCGGCGATGGCGGCGCACTCGGCGCCGAGCTTCTGAAAGTTGCCCTGCAGATAGCGCCCGCGGCCTCCCGAGCCGATCAGGCCGAAGGCGATGCGGTCGTTCGCGCCCCACGCGGTGCGCGGCACAAACAAGGGCGCGGCTGCCAGGGTGGAAGCGAGGAAAGTACGGCGGTCTTGCGGCATGCGCACATTGTATCCCAGGCGTCCTACCACCTATCGATATAGATCGGCTTGGCCGGCGGCTTTCCCTGGCACCAGTAGCCGTCGAAATTGGTGATGCCGGCAAGCTCGCTGAGCGCCTCCTCGTCGATCCACTGCCGGCCGGTGCAGGTGTTCGGCTCCCGCGAGAAAATCGCCATCGACGCATCGCACACGATTTCCGGAGTCCGCCACTGCTCGGGGCCCGCCATGCCCCAGTTTATGGATGCCTGGCTTTCGATGATCGTTCGCGGCCATAGCGTATTGCCCGCGATGTTGTCCGCCGCGTGCTCGGCCGCAACCCCCAGCGCCACGTACGCCATGCCCAGCTTGGAAATCATGTAAGCCACCTTCCCCGGAGACGGCCTGGTCGAGAGGCGCGGACACATATTCAGAATGTGGCCCCATTTCTGCTTCACCATGTGGGGCAGCGCATAGTAGCATGCCAGGTACGCCGCGCGGACGTTGACTCCCATGACCAGGTCGAAGCGCTTCGCCGGAGTCTGCACGATCGGCTGCAGCCAGATGGCGCCCGCGTTGTTCACCAGAATGTCCAGGCGCCCGTACTCTTCCACGGCGCGGTCGATCATGCGGCGGATCGCCTCTTCGTCCCGCACATCCGTGGGCACGGCGATCGCTCGTCCGCCGCCGGCACGGATTGCCTCGACGGTCTCGTGAATGCTGCCGGGCAGGCGCTCGGTGGATTGCTCGCTCTTGGCGGCGGCCACAACCGCGGCGCCCGACGCTGCCAGCCGCAGCGCGAGGGCTTTGCCGATGCCGCGGCTTGAGCCCGTGACCAGCGCGACGCGCCCGCTCAGGTCGGGATGGAGTGCAGAAGTGAGCTCGGCCATAGATTCACCTTATCCTCTTTTTTCACTTCCCTCCGCAGCCCTGACTACTTTCCCCTTTTCCTCCGCAGCCCTGTCTTCGTGGGACAGGCTTCAGCCTGTCCTGGCGCCGCAGGCGCGCCTTCACCCCGAGATCGCCCAGCGCATCAGTTCCCGCAGCTTCGGAGCCTGCCCCTGTATCAGGATGCCGATCCGGAATATCCGCGCCGCTACCCAAATGCCCCCAATCGTCCACAGGATCACGCCCGTAATTCCCACCCACGGCTGCCACCACGGCACGCCTGCCGGGAGCGCCTGCCGCAGCAGCATCAGCGGCGGCGTGAACGGCGGAATCAGCGAGAGCACCGTCGCCATGCCGCCGTTGGGCGACTGCATCACCGGCACCAGCATGAAGTACGGAACCATCACCGGCGCCACCAGGACCACTGCCAGATTCTGGGCGTCCTGCGGGCTGTTGCAGGCCGCCCCGAGCGCCGCGGCGAAACTGCATAGCATCACCACGTGCGCCACCAGGTAGAGGAAAAACCACGGCAGCAGGTCGAACCGCACCATCCCCACCATCGACATCCCCTGCAGCACCAGCAGCGCCCCCGCTATATAAAAGAATGCGCTCGTCAGCGAACGTCCCAGCGCGGCCAGCACGCGCGCCGTCATCAGCTCGAAAGGCGTCGCCAGCCCCAGCAGCATCTCGAAGATCCGCTGGTTCTTGTCCTCCGTGACCGCGGAGAGCATGGGCGCCGTGCCCACCATGACGATCATGGTCAGCAGAAGCACCAGCCCGAAAGGTGCTGCGAACTCTTGGACCTCGTCTTTCTTCTTGGCCTCCTGCAACAGGCCGGTCTTGGGATCGCGCGCCACCAGGCTCAGGGGATCGAGCGGCACCGTCGCCAGCAGCGCTTTGAGCTCGCTATCGCGCAAGTGGAGGCGCGAGAGCAGCACCGCGTGCAGGCCGCGGTTGACCGGATCGCGCAGCCAGGCGCGCGTCTCGTCGATGGCGCCGGCGTTGCTGTGGAAGCCGGCCCGGGGCGGGAGTTTGTCGCGCTCCCTTTCCGTAGCGGGCTCGTCGGGCGGGGCTTCCAGTGCGGCGGGCCAGATCTCGATGAACCCGAAGAGCTCCCGGCTGCGGATGCGCTCGGAGAGCGCCAGGGGCGCGTCCGCCGTGTTCGCCACCGCTTCGAACACGTAGCGCGCCGCGATCTGTTTGCCCGTCGTCTTGTCGAACAGTTCCCGGCCGTTTTTCTCGCGCGCGGCGCGCATGATGGGCTCGGCTGCCACGCCGGTGTGGTCCAGGATGGCGATGTGCTTGTCGCGCAGGTCCGGCTTCTTCTTGAGAATGGCGATGCCCAGGAATCCGCCGCCGAACAGCAGTGGCGCCACGATCAGGCCCAGGATAAACGCCTTGGTCTTTACGCTCTCCACGTAGTCGCGCGTGGCCATCAGCAGCACTTTACGCATCGGCGGCCTCCTCGGCGGCGGGTCCGGCAATGCGCACGAAGATATCGTGCAGCGAGGGCTTGATCACGGAAAAACTGGTCACGCGGCTGCGCGCCACCAGGCATCGCAGTACGTCGTGCGGATCGCAGCCGTGGCTCATGCGCAGCTCCTGCACCTGGCCCAGGTCGCGCACCCTTTCGACGCCGGGCAGATCTCCCGCCGCGGCCATCCCGCCCTCCACCGTGACCCGGATAGTATCGTTCCCGTATTCGGCCTGGATCTCGGCCAGCGTGCCGTCCAAAACCTTCCTGCCGCGAAAGATCATGAAAATCTGATCGCAGAGCGTCTCCGCGACCGCCATGTCGTGCGTGCTGAGAATGACGGTAGCGCCGCGCCGGCGCAGGTCGAGGATGGCGTCCCGCAGGGCGTCGGCGCTCACCGGATCCAGGCCCGTGAAGGGCTCGTCCAGGATCAGCAGCTTGGGCTCGGGGATCACCGCCGCGATGAACTGGACGCGCTGGCTCATGCCCTTGCTCAGCGTGTCGACACGGCGCTCCGCGCAGTGCGCCAGATCGAAGCGCTGGAGCCAGTAGCCGACTTCCTTTCCAACCTTGCGCCCGCCGCGCAGCTCGCCGAAGAACTCCAGCAGCGGGCGGACGGCCATTTTGCGGTACAGGCCGCGCTCTTCGGGAAGGTAGCCGACGATGCCGGTGCGGTTCCCGTTCATCGGCTCGCCGAGCACGTGGATCGTGCCGCGGTCCGGATAGAAGATGTTGACGATCATCCGGATGGTAGTGGTCTTGCCGCTCCCGTTCGGGCCGATGAAGCCGAATACGGATCCGGCAGGCACCGTGAGGGAGAGGTCATCGACGGCGATAACTTCTCCGAAGGTCTTGGTGACGCCGCTTAGCTCGACCGCGTGCATGGAAAGATGATAGTACCGCGGCGATCGCGATTCCCGCCCCGCCCCGCTCGACTTTGTGCTTGACACGTACTCGCCTTTACCAATGTTATGAACCACCACATCAGGAGCGGCCCGTCGTTGACGATCGCCTCTCCGGCGAGCTTCGGCAGGATTAACAGAGGCTGATCGATCCGGAAACACCGAGTTCAGTTTGAAGCTCCATTTTTTGAAATTAACGTTCCGGATGTACTGGTACGGAAGGCGGGCGGACTACCAAAAACCATGCTCCGCCCCACTGGCTTGCCTACGAAAAACCATAAATCGTGGTTAACATCTACGGAAATTAACCGCAACGTTCTCCTTTGCAACCCATTCAAAATATTTGCTTGACAGCGGGGTAAAGCTCGCAATAAACTTCGTCAATACTCTGTGCCAGTCGCGTGCGTGCAATTGCTTCCGCGACGCGATCTGTACGAGTGTTGAGAGGGGTTAATTGTTGGGACTGTCCCGCTTCCCTGCTGTGCGCTTAACGGACGCCAGCTCCATCTTTACGCTCACCCAGACGGGTATTGACCATTGATCAAGGGGGTACGATGAGACGTTTCTGTGGTTCCTTCGCCGCTCTTGCAGCGATGCTGATTCTCTTCCATGCGGTGCCTGCGTGGTCGCAGGCGACATCCACTGCAACCATCGCCGGCCAGGTGATCGACGAACAGAATGCCGCGATCGTAGGCGCCGAGGTGCGAATCCTCGACATGGCAACCGGCACCGCGCAGACCACGTTAACCAATGAAAGCGGCCGCTACGTGATCGTCAACGTGGATCCCGGCAGCTACACGATTACCATCAGCAAACAGGGATTTGCGGTGCACCGCATCGGCTCCCAAAAAGTCGATATCGGCACTTCGCTGACCATCAACGCCACGCTGAAGATCGGCTCGACCACCACCACGGTCGAGGTCTCTGCGGCTGCGGGAGCAGACCTGCAAACCACCAACGCGACGGTCGGCACCACCCTCACCAGCGAAGCGTTGCTCAAGCTGCCCAACATGGGCCGCGACGTTTCGAGCTTGGCCGTGCTGCAGCCGGGCACCACGCTCGGCGGCTACACCGCGGGCGCGTTTCAGGATCAGAACGTTTTCAGTATCGATGGCGGCAACAACTCCGATGACATGGCCGGCAACAACACCAGCTACGTCACCAACTTCACCGGCCTCGGCGGCACCCAGACCGGCGGCAGCCCCTCCGGCATCGTGCCCACACCGGTGGAAAGTATCGAAGAATTCAAAGTCGGCAGCTTCAACCAGACCGCCGACTTCTCCGGCTCCATCGGCGCCCAGATCCAGATGGTGACCAAGCGCGGCACCAACAACTATCACGGGGCGCTGTACGGCTACTACTTCGCCACCAACGTCGGCGCTGCCAATTCCTGGGGCAACAATCACACGCCGTCGGGTACGGTCGGTACGTCCAGCTACCTTCCCTACACGCCTCTGCCTTCCAACCACCGCAACCGTTTCGGCGGTTCTATTGGTGGCGTCATGCTCCCCAAGTTCGCCGGCGGCAAGACCTACTTCTTCTTCAACTACGAAGGCAGCCGCTTCCCGAACGTTTCGCCCTACGAGCGCAACTCGCCCTCGCCGCTGCTGCGCCTCGGTGTGATCCAGGTGGCAGACTCTACCGGCAAATACCAGTCCTATAACCTCAACCCGTATCCGGTCACCTACAACGGCGTGACCTACAATCCGTCGGTTTGCGGAGGCACCAATTGTGACCCGCGCGGCATCGGCATCAGCCCGGTGGTGCAGAAACTCTGGGGCTACATGCCCGTGCCCACCGACTTCACCGGCGCCGCCGGCGATGGCGTGAACGTGGGCGGCTATATCTCGACCATTCGCGCGCCGCTCACCCAGAACTCCTGGGTAGGCCGCATCGACCACGATTTCAACGAAAAGAACCGCTTCTTCGCCAGCTACCGCTATTCGACCGTGACCAACCTGTCCACCAACCAGGTGGACATCGGCGGCCTGCTCGGAGGCACGCTCGGCGCGCCGCTGGCAACCGCTCCCCGCATACAAAGGCCGACCTTCTGGGTCGCCGGCCTCACCAGTTCCATCACCCCCACGGTCACCAACGACTTCCGCTACAACTTCTCACGCAATTACTGGCAGTGGTTCACCCTCGGCGATCCGCCGCAGTTCGCCGGCCTCGGCGGCGCAGTGGAGATCGCCGGGGAAAGCTCCAATGCGCTCATCCCCTACAACGTAAACACGCAGAACACGCGCACCCGCTATTGGAACAGCCACGACCATCTGCTGAAGGATGACCTGACCATGATCAAGGGCAATCACCTGTTCCAATTCGGTGGATCCTGGCAGCGCAACAACTACGTCCACTCGCGCACGGACAATGGTCAGGGCATCAACAACCAGGTTGTATACCAGGTCACCTCGTCCAACACGAACTTCGGCAGCTTCGCCTACCCGTCCGCCGTGCCCAGCAACCAGCAAGCCAGCTGGAACACCTACTACGCCTACGTCTTGGGAATGATCTCGCAATCGCAGGTGGTGTACACCCGTGCCGGCTCCAATCTGGCACTGCAGCCGATCGGCTCCTCCGCTCTGTCGAGCGCCGTGATTCCCTTCTACAACACCTATTTCACCGACACCTGGCACATCAAGCCCACGGTCACCATCTCCTATGGCTTGAGCTACCAGTTGGAAATGCCGCCGTACGAATCCCAAGGCAGGCAGGTGACCATGCTTACCCAGGACGGCGTCCAGGTGAACGCCCAGGACTACCTGGCACAGCGCGAAAAGGCGGCGCTGGCCGGCTCGGTCTACCAGCCGATCATGGCTTTCGCGACCGTCAATAACGTTGGAAACGGCCTCAAGTATCCCTACAATCCGTTCTACGCCGGCTTCAGCCCCCGCCTCTCGGTGGCGTGGAACCCCAAGTATTCGGATGGCATCCTCGGCAAACTCCTGGGCAACAACCAGACCGTCATTCGCGCCGGCTACGGCCGGCTGTTCGGCCGTCTGAACGGCGTCAACCAGGTCCTGGTGCCCATGCTGCCCCCGGGCCTGCTCCAGGCCACCACCTGCGCGGGTCCCAGCAAGACCGGTGCGTGCACCGGCAACAATGGCGTCGATCCGAGCACGGTCTTCCGCATCGGCCCCGATGGCAACGTCGCGCCCATCCCGACCGCGTCCGCCACTCTGCCGCAGCCGTTCATCCCTGGTGTCCAGGGAGCCACGGCCGCGGACGTGACGGCTCTCGATCCCAATTACCGGCCCGAGCGCACCGATAACCTCACGGTCAGCGTCCAGCGCCAGTTGAACAAGTCGTTCAGCATGGAAGTGGGCTACATCGGCCGCATCATCAGGAATGAACTGCTGGCCATGAACCTGGACTCGGTTCCGTACATGACTACGCTGGGCGGGCAGACTTTCGCCAATGCGTACGCCAACACCTATTTCGCCGTGAACGCGGGTGGCACACCCGCGCCCCAGCCGTTCTTCGAAGCCGCTCTCGGCGGACCCACCGGCGCATACTGCCAGGGCTACTCGAGCTGCACCGCCGCGGTCGCCGCCAAGAATACCACGGCGATCAAAAACACCGCCGTCTCCGACCTTTGGACCGCGCTCTACAAGGCTCCGGGTTGGACACTCGGCCGCAGCCTGATGTCTCAGCCTCTGGGCACAGGCCTTTCCAGCCAGGGCTACACCTACCTGCTGAACACCGCGCTCGGTTACGGCAACTACAACGCGCTCTTCATCACCCACCGCATCCGCGACTGGCACGGAATCTCCGCCACCAGCAACTTCACTTGGGGCCGGGCGCTGGGGACCGGAACCACGTCGCAGGCGACCAGTTCCAATACCGCCATCGACAACTACGACCTCGCGAACAACTACGGCTTGCAGAGCTACGACATCAAGTTCATCTACAACGTCGCCCTCTACTACCAGCCGAAAGTCTTCGAGAGGCAAAAGGGCGTAGTCGGCAAGCTGCTCGGCGGGTGGACCTTCTCGCCGATCTTCACGGCACAGAGCGGCACACCGTTCGCGCCGGGCTATAGCGAGGGCGGCTGCAGCAATTGCCAGTCGTTCGGTGAAGTCAGCACCACTTCGTCGGCCACCACTGCCTTCACCACTAATGCACAGGGTGCCGCGCCTTTCACCGGCGGCACCGGCGTCAACTACAACGTTTCCGGGAGCGGCGGCATCGGCACGAACAACCCGGCCGGCGTCAACCAGTTCCCCGATCCGGCCACCGTGTTCAACGAATTCCGCCGTTGCATCCTCGGCTTCGACGGCAAGTGCGGCGGCTTCGCCATGCGCTACAGTCCGCGCTGGAACATGGACCTCGGCATTCACAAGTCCATCTCGTTCTGGCGCGAAGGCGTGGGCGCTGACTTCAACGTCCTGTTCACCAACGTGTTCAACCACGTGGTGATGTCCTCCCCGGCAATGACCCTGACCTCGCCCACGACGTTCGGACGCATCACCGGCACGGTCAGCACGCCGCGCAACATGGAGTTCGGCTTAAGACTCCACTTCTGACGCCTTCCAGGTCGGTTCCACGGGCCAGGCCTTCCGGCTCGGCCCGTGGTTCTGTTTTCAGCCTCAATACCAGTACTTCGTCTTCCTCGTCCACTCCGAATTCGGATACCGCCGGTGCAGGATGTCGAACGCCTGCTTCGAGTATTCCTTGCTCTTCTTGCCGTCCGCAGGCCCGAAATGCGTAGCCTCCACAACCTGGTGCAGAGCCTCCGGCACCTGCGGATCCTGCGGATGCGCCTGCGCCCACGCAATCGCCTCCCCGGCCAGAAAATTCACCGAATTCCCCGCGCTCTCCGCCAACACCTTCCACTCCGCCTCTCCCGCCGCGCGCTGCTCTTTGCTCAAAAACCCCTCCGGCCCCATCTCGCCCTGGAGATATAGATCGTACAGCGCCTCGTGATTCGCGTCCCGGTCTCCGTCCGGCCGTTCTTCCACCAGCGACCACCAGTTGTCCCGCAGCATGTCGCGCTCCATGACTGGACTCCCCCGGTCAAACCCGGCGCGCACCACCGGCTCGAACCCCGGCCCGCGCAGCATCAGAAACACCGCCGCAAACCGCGCCGCCGCCGCGTCCTGCGCGTCCAGATATGTTTTCATCTCGCCCGCGAGCTCCGGCCGCAGCTCGGCCGTCCGCGCCGCCATCGTTCGCGCCGTCGCCGCGTCCTTCAGCAGCACCGCGCGCACCCATCCCGCCTGCGCCAGGTCTGCCTGTAGATTCCGCGGCACCAGGTCGTTCTTCACCGCGTCCGCCCACAAGCTCAGCGGCACGTGCTCGTCAAGCTGTGTCGCCGCGTCTTTATCGAACGCAGCCGGCTTCTTCCTCACGACGTCGGGCGACGCCGGATTCTCGGCGTCGATAAAGCTGATCGCCGCGGGCGTCCGCGCCGCGAACCTCAGGAACTCCGTCCAATCCTGCGCCACCTTCAGCCGCTCGGCGCGCAGCAGGTTCGCCGTCGCCACCGGTGGCTTCGCCGCCAGCGCCTGCTCCGCCCACTTCCGCGCCGCATCGGGATCTCCTGCCAGAATCTGCCGCCGGATTCCCCAGTACGTCACGCTCGCCCACGCCGGAGAGCTTGCCGGCACGGCGTGCGCCGCCGCGACCAGTTCGGCCCCTGCCGGGTCCTTCACATCCGCCGCCACCAGCGCCGCCACCAGCCACGGCATCGTTCGCTTCGCGCGCCACTCGGCGATTGCCGGCTCGCGCGCCTGAAAAGCCTTGATCCACTCCACCACGTCGCTCTTCTCCGCCGGCGCCTCGTCGCTGGACTCCTCCAGGTGATCGCAGATCCACGTGTAGTCCGTGATCACCCGCTCCAGCCGCGGCCCGGCATTCGGCTGCATCAGCTCCTTGCCCAGTTCCACCAGCCGGTGTTGCGGCTCGGTGCGCGCGCGGACGAAGTCCACCAGCGCCTGCGCCCGCTCGCGCAGCGCGGCGTTCTTCAGAAGCCCCCTTAGCCTCTCGGTGGCCTCCGCCATCTTGTCGTCATCGTCTTCGAACGTGCCCTGCCGGATGCACGCGCGCGCCGCCAGGTAAGGTGCGATCTCGTGCCAGGGCGATGCCGCGTCCTTCGCGATCCGGTCGAAGTCCCCCGCCGCCTCCTCGAATTTGCCGGCGTAGAACTCGGCTGCCGCGATCTGGTACCGCCGGTCCGCTGCGAGCAGCGGATCGCCCGCCGTCAGTTCTTTCGGAATCGCCTCGCCCCCCGGGCAATTCTGAAACACCTGGTCCTGCCCGCGAACCCACTCCGCCACGTTCGCGCTCCCCGCGCCCCACTGTGCCACGCGCTTGGAAAGCGTCGTCGCCGCATTCACAAAAGCGTCGCCCAGGCAATTCTGAAAAAACTCGTAGTCCGCTCCCGGGACCTTCTTGTCCGTTCGAACCTCCTTCGGTGCCGGCACCGGCGTGATCGCCTTCCGCGCGTCCATCCAGGCCTCTACCGGACTGCGCGGTGCCTCCGAAACCGCCGAAGCCGCCGTGGCCTCACGCCGGCCCGCCGCCCGCGCGCCCGCCGGCTGCAAGCCCGACAACGTCCGGTACGCCAGCAGCAAGTCCCTCCGGTAGAAATGCGGACGCAGCACTCCCACCTGTCCGCTCTCCAGCTCCGCCGGCAGCACACCGTGGTACGTCGTGAACAACATGTCGATCGGAAATGGTCCGCAGCTCTCCAGCCTCGGGCCCACCAGGCACGCCATCACCACCGCCATTGCGAGTACCCAAGCGTACTTCATTGCCACCTCCCCGCAATCTGCATTGCAGCACGGTAGGCCTCCGGCGTCCAGGGTCTCGGATGAAACACCCACACCCGCCGCCCGTGCGGCGCCGCATACAGCGGCTCGTCCGTCGAGACGCCCAGGCTCGACCGGCACACTCCCGCTGCGAACTCGCGCACCTCGCGCGGCTCGCCCGCGCCCATCCGGAACAGCATCGGCACCGCGTCCGCCACCGGCAGCTCCGTGATCCACGAATCGCTCCCGCACCACGAGGCCAGCGCCGTGATCGTCAGCGGCATCTCCGCTTTCATCCCCCGCCGCACGCGCCGCAGCAGCTCCGCGTACCACGCCCGCTCTGAGCGCCGCGCGTCGAAATCGATCTGCACCGCCCGCACGCGCGGCAGTTCCGCCGCCCGCAACACTTCCGCTGCGACTGCTGCTGTGTCCGGCATCGCCCCCGTCCACGATTCCAGCCGCACCACCGCCACCATCGCCGTCCCCGGCGGCACTTCCAGCGGCTGGTATCTTGGCCGCGCTTCCACCTTCCCGCCGCGCCACTCCACCGTCCCCGCCAGAAATGCCACCCCGGCCGCGCGTGGATCCACGAAGCTCATCCGCTCCGGCCGCTCCCACGCCCACAGCATCACCCGCGGCAGCCCCGGCAAGGGGTCCGGCCGTCCGCACCCTGCCAGCGCCAGAAGACCGATCAGGACTGCGCGGCGTACGCCGCGCGCAGCTTCTCCCATGTCACCGCCAGATCCTCGGGCAACACGCGCGTCTCTCCCGTCACCGTCATGAAGTTGGTGTCCCCTGTCCACCGCGGCAGCATGTGCAGATGAATGTGCGCGCCGATCCCAGCGCCCGCCGATTTCCCCAGGTTCATCCCCACGTTCATGCCGTCCGGGTGATAGATTGAGCGCAGGTGGCTCTCCGTCTGCCGCGCCAGCACGATCATCTCCATCAGCGTTTCCTCGGCCACCGCCACCATCGATGCCTCGTGCTCGAACGGCACGATCATCACGTGCCCGTTGGTGTACGGATACCGGTTCAGGATGATGAAGTTGCGCCGCGCGCGGTGCACAATCAGGCTCGCGCGGTCATCGGAGCCGGCCGCAGCCGCGCAAAAGACACACTTGTCCTTTACCTCCGGTGCCGTGATGTAGGAATAACGCCAGGGCGTCCAGAGATAGTCCACGTTACGGATTGGGAATCTGTTCCGGCGCGGGTGGGGCTGGAGGAGCCTCGGGAGCCGCCGTCGAGTTGTTCACCACGTCCTTCAGCTCCTTGCTCGGTTTGAAATACGGAATCTTCTTGGCGGGAACTTCGACCCTGGCGCCAGTCTTCGGATTGCGGCCGATCCTGGGCTGCCGCTGGCGCGTGCGGAAACTGCCGAATCCGCGGATCTCGATCTTGTCGCCGGAGCGCAGGGAGCGCACGATACTGTCGAATATAGCCTCCACGATGACCTCGGATTCCTTCCGCGTCATTTCTACCACCCGCGAGACTTCCTCAATCAGATCGGCCTTCGTCATCGCAATCTCCTCATCGTTTGTTCCTGTTACGAAATCGCAGTATCGCTTGAATCGCGTAGATTTGCAAGCGCTTATACGGTTGCTGCCCGCCCTTAGGCCCCCGCCCCTACTCGTGATGCCGGTCTTTCAAGCTCATCACTTCTTCGATCGTCGTGGTCGCTGCCGCCGCCTGCCTCTGGTAGTCCTCCAGGCGCGTCTTCTCATCGTCGTCGCTCACCGCTCGCAAGCTCAGCCCGATCTTCTTCTCCGCCTCGCTCATCTTGATGACTTTGAAATCGTGCTCCTCACCCACATGCAGCGGCGGCTCCTCCGAACCGCGCCTTCCCGTGTACCCCGGTACCTCCGACCAGTGGCACAGGCCTTCCACGCCTTCCGCCAGTTCCACGAACGCTCCGAAACTCGCCAGGCGGCACACCCGTCCGTGAACCATATCGCCCACCTGGTGATGCTGGAAATACGTCTCCCACGCGTCCGGCTGAAGCTGCTTGATCCCCAGCGAAAGCCGGTGCGCCCCCGAATCGATATTCAGAATCACCGCCTGCACGATCATGCCCTTCTTCAGTACTTCGCTCGGATGCTTGATGCGCTTGGTCCAGCTCAGATCGCTCACGTGCACCAGCCCGTCGATGCCTTCTTCGATCTCGATGAACGCGCCGAAATCGGTCATGTTCCGGACACGCCCTTCCACCACGCTGCCCACGCTGTACCGGCTGTCGATCGTGGTCCACGGATTCGGCTCGAGCTGCTTCAACCCCAGCGAGATCCGCCGCTCTTTGGGATGCACCTCCAGAACCACCGCCTCCACCTGGTCGCCGACCTTCACCACCTTCGACGGATGCTTCATCCGCCGCGACCACGTCATTTCGCTGATGTGAATCAGACCCTCGACTCCCGGCTCCAACTCCACAAAGGCGCCATAGTCGGTGACATTCACGACTCTCCCGATCACGCGCCCGTTCACCGGATAGCGCGCCGTCACCGTCTCCCATGGATCCGGCTCCAGTTGCTTCAGTCCCAGCGACACGCGTTCTTTGGTCCGGTCGAACTTCATTACCTTGACCGTAATCTCCGCGCCCACCTGCAGCAATTCCGAGGGATGGCTGA
>DATJYJ010000225.1:0-11170 GCA_035578025.1 Verrucomicrobiia bacterium | reverse complement strand
ACTCCCAGCAGAAGAGCTTCGTCGGCGACAAGTTTCCGCTGAGCGGATTTTTCTATACCGGGCCGGACCGGCAGACCCTGTTTCATGAATTCCACCGCGGCAACGACCAGGCGCCCATCGTGGCTCTGGCGCGATTGTGCCAGGCCTTGCCCGGCCACCCCGACTGGATGCGCTGGTATTCCGCCGTGACGCTCTATGCGGAATACCAGAAGGCGGCCGCGCGCTCCACCGAGCCCTACGGGGTGCTGCCCGCATATGTGTACAGGGATGATGAATACCTTCAGGTTCCCGAGAAGGGCGGCATGTACCAGGCGACTCGCGAGGCATTTCGCCAACAGGTGCGGGGCGGCATGCCCATGGGCAACGGTTACTACCTGAAGGCCTTCCCGGTCTGGTTCGCCCGGCGCGGGAACTACGGCGTGCTGTTGTCGCAGGCGAAGGCGCTCTCTGCAGCCGCGCACCTGCGCCGGGATCCGGCAGCCGCAGACCTGGCGCAAAAGCAACTGCAATGGGTGGTGGGACGCAATCCGTTCGCGCAAAGTACGATGTACGGCGAAGGTTACGACTTTACCCAACAATACAGCGTCTCGTCAGGCGATATCGTGGGCTCGCTGCCGGTAGGCATGGAGACGCGGGGCAACAGCGACGCACCCTATTGGCCGGCCCAGAATTGCTACGTCTACAAAGAAGTCTGGGTGCATTCGACCAGCCGCTGGCTCTGGCTCATGCAGGATCTCGCCGGGCCCGCCCTGGTGGAAGGCCGCCTAGCAGCGGGAGCCGGCACCACGGTCGAATTCGTGCCTGCCTCCGGGGAGGCGCTCGCAGCGGCCATCGATCCAGCCTCGGGCACGTTCCGGCAGTTTGTTCCTGCGGGCAAGTATACGGTGCGTTCCGGCAGCTCAAGCACCACGCTTACGGTCCTGCCCGGAGGTCTTTATCGGGTGGACTTGCGGCCGGGACACGTTCTGGATTTCGACATCAGGGCCGAAACCGCTGGAGGCGAAATTTCGGTCCGGCTCACGGCCTCCGGCAGCGGCAGCCACAGCTTCGCTCTGCGTGCGGAAAATCTGGACGCCGACTCGTCGCCCAGGGGATTGATGTTGCAGCCGGGCAAGTCTGGTTCGCTGGTTTGGAAAGCCCGCATGCAATCGCCCGAAAAGTCGTGGGTGGTCGCGGTGGTACCCGATGACGATATCTCCATGGCTCGCGATTTGACGGGATCGATGCATTGATCAATGGACGGGTTTGAGTTTTCCGCCGGCGGTGTAGATCCCGATCCAATGGTTCGTGAAACGAAGAGGTGGTTGGGGAGAGACCAATGGCATGTGGCAGTCAATGCAGTTGGTGCGTTCCTTGACCGCGCAGCCGGCATGGCAGTCGCCGCACTTCGCGTTGAAAAAGCTGTCGGACTTCTTGCCGGCGGCCTCGTGAGGATCGTGGCAGGTCAGGCAGGAGAATCGGCCACTGCTCTTGAGGAAACACTGACTACGACTGAAATAGACGGGTTCGTGGCGGACATTCCAGGCATAGTTCCAGTCGATCACCGTTCCGGCGTCGGCCGGGCGGCGATGACATCGGCCACAGAGGTTGTTTAACTCCGCGGCGGAGAGTTTCGCGGGGTTGAGCAGCGGGTAGCGGCTCGCGTCGGCCACATGTTGAGATCCGGGGCCGTGGCAGCCTTCGCACCGGACGCCCTTCTCGTTGACTGTCGCATGGCCCTGCCCGTCAAAGGAAACCGGGCCGGTGGAGTGGCACTCGAAGCAGCCCTGAATCCCGAACCGCGGATCCGCGATCTTGTAGAGTAAGCCGGCCGCTTCCGGCAGGGATTTCGGACGCAACGCCTCCTGTCCAGGCGATGGACCGTAGGCTTTGGTCGCGGCGTACCAGGTGGCATAGTGTTCCACGTACCATTCCCGATTGACGCGCGTGACGAAGGTCACGGCCTGCCGCCCCGCGCCGAATGCCCATTCGAGCGGCAGGTCCATGAGATCGGCGCCGTTATCGATGCGGACGCGAAGAGCGTCGCCGGCATCCAGGACCTCGTAGCGGTATCGCGGCTCGCGGGAGAGCCTGCCCGGCGGAAAACCGTGACGGTCCGATACAGTGGACAGTGCCCCGGCATGCGCGCTGGCCGACTGCGATGCGAACTCGACAGGGTGGCATGCGGCGCAAGTCTTGGCACTCACGAAGCGGGCCGGTGCGGCTCGTACCGGAATCGCGAACATCAGGATCGCTGCAAGCCAGCTCATTCGTTCCGTCCGAGCCGAATCGATCTAAGGAGCATACGCGGCGAATTGAAGAAGTTCGTCACGCATTCGCTTTTGCGATCAATGCCACAGTATATACGCTTCTCGAGAGCGGCATAATGCCACCGTAAGCAATGACCTGGAAGCCATTTATCCACCCCCCCCGCGCGACGTACCGGCAGACCTCATTTGCGGGGTTGCAGGCAGCGTGTGAACCTGCCAAGAATGGTGCTTGGATGAACGTTCCCGGGTTCACTCGACGACGATTCATGCAGGGCGGTTCCGCAGCGCTTCTCCTGCCGCGATTGGGGCGCGCGGCGGCCCTGATCCGGCAACCCTACCTGCAAAATGTTCAGTCGGACCGCGCATCCATTCTATGGACCGCTGACGCTGCCGGAC
Organism: Verrucomicrobiia bacterium; assembly: GCA_035578025.1. Lineage (GTDB taxonomy): Bacteria > Acidobacteriota > Terriglobia > Bryobacterales > Bryobacteraceae > Solibacter. The sequence continues at coordinate 8,525 of DATJYJ010000225.1, read as the reverse complement.
TCGCAACCGTGACGGTGAGCGGCCCCGACGGCGGGTCGATCACGGCGACGGCTCGAGTCCAGGTTTTCCAACCGTCCCAGACCCTGTTGGCATCGTCCTTCTATCAATACTGCGCGGAGATCACCGGCCTGCTTCCGGCCACCGAGTATACCTATTGCGTGACAGTAGATGGCCGGGATCTCGCGTCCGATCCCGCCCAGTTCCGGTTCCAAACGGCCCCTCTCGGCGATTTCGCGTTTCTCGCGTTCGGCGATAGCGGCGCCTGCACCGACGAACAGCAGACGCTGATTCGACTGATGTCGGCCGAAACCGGTGTTTCGATGGTCCTCCACCTCGGCGATCTGGCCTATTCTGACGGCACTTTCGAACAATTCGAGTCCGGCTACTACGATCTGAACGCACCGCTTATGCGGCGCTTGCCCTTCTTTCCGACTCCCGGCAATCACGACTACAATACCGGCTTTGCGGCGCCATACCTTGCCGGGATCGTAACTCCCGAGTGCGGCGTCGCGGCGCCAGATCAAGGACGTTACTACTCGTTCGATTGGGGCTGCGCGCATCTTGTCTCGTTGGATTCGAATCTGCTGGCGTCCTCCAGCGCATCGCAAATGCTTGCCTGGCTCGATCGGGACCTGGCCGCTGCCGCGCAGCGCTGGCGGATCGCTTTTTTGCACCATACCCCGTACCCCACCGGTTTCCACCTGGGCGACCCGCTTTGTCTGGCCGTACAGCAGCACGTCAATCCGATCCTGGAACGCCACGGCGTGCAACTCCTGCTCGCCGGACACGAGCATGGCTATGAGCGCACGCATCCCCTGGCATCCGGACGACCCGTCGGGCCCGGCGCCGCCTCCACCGTGTACGTGGTGAGCGGCGGAGGTGGCGGCGCCCTCGAGTCGGTCGGTTCGTCACCGCAGTGCGCGCTATCCGTGCAGGCATTTCATTACCTGCGGGTGGATGTGGAACCGCAGAGGCTCACGTTCTCCGCAGTTGGGCTGGATGGCGGCATCATCGATCGGGTAAGACTTGGTCAAGAGGCCGGCATCGTCATCGATAGCGTCCTGAGCAAGGGAGACTACATCGCCGCTGTGGCTCCGGGATCGCTGGTGAGTATCTCGGGATCGAACCTGGCGGGTAGGACGGAGGTCAACCCAAGCGATTCGTGCCGTACCGAGATGAGCGGCTCCTCCGTCAAAGTCGCGGGGTTGCCTGCACCGTTGCTCTACGTCTCGCCCACCCAGATTCAGGCGCAGATTCCCTACGAAGTTGCCGGTCCCGTGCCGCTGGATGTCGCCGTGGCCCGGGACCGGGTATATACGAATATTACCGTCTCTCCCACTGCGCCTTCTTTGCTTGGCATCATGGTGGGCAACGCGCCGTTCTCGGCCACCAACCCTGCTAGACCGGGTGGACGCGTTTCGTTGTACGTCACCGGGCTTGGTCTGATTCACGAGAGTGTCCGATCCGGAAGCGCGCCCGTGAAGGTGTGGCTCGGCGAACAGCCGGTAGGCTCGATTTCCTTGGGGCTTGCCCGAGGGTTCACCGGAGTACACCGTCTCGACCTCGAAATTCCTCCGGACCTGGAGGATGGCATCTATGCGATCAGCGTGATTGCGGGAGATGCCGCCAGCCGGCCCGCAAACCTGGATGTGGTGCGCAACGGAACCGCCTATCGGCGAAACCGGGCGCGCACAAGAGTACACGTCCGGACCCCCGGACCCAGCCCGGCGCTATTGGCTCGCTAGCGGAAGCGGGGCGGTAGTCGCCGATTGCGCATCGCAGCTTACCGTCAGATCCGCCGAGGAACCCTGCGGCAGAGCCACGGGCACGGCGGCGTTCACCTGGTACAGCCCCACGTATCCCGGCGCCAGGCCTGAAAACATCACCTCTAGGGGCGTGCCGCTCAGGTTCACTTGTGGCGTAGCGATGGTGGTGATTGGTGTCTGAGGCGCTGCGGATCCTATTGCCAGATCGCCATTCACTGCGCCCAGACCGGTCAAATAGGTGGTCAGAACCTCGCCGGGCACGATCGGATTGGCCGTGTCGACCGCCAATCCCGTCGCCGCATGCGTCACCGCCAGGATGGAGGGGTTCGCAGCTAGCAGAGTCGCGTTCAACGTGTTGCTCATTTCGCCACCCACGGAGACCACGATGCTCGCGCTGCCGGCGGGCAGGTCTCCGGGGATCTGCGCTTCGATCAGACCCGAAGAGGTCATGACGAGCGGAGCGCGGACCCCCTCCACCGACACGAAGGTGCCGCTCAAACCGCGCGGCAATAAACTGTTGGGTGCCTGTCCTGACGCACCGAGATTGGCGCCGGCAAGATCGATCAGTGAGCCGGGCGCCAACGGGCCGTTCGCCTGCGGTGGGCCCTGTCCGACGACGCTCGCGGCCACGATCACCGGGTCTCCGGAAATCGGCTGATATCCGTCGCTCGCTAACTCCGGTTCGACAAATGGGACCCTTACCGCGAGAAACGTATGCAACCACTGGACCACGCTCTGAAAATCGGCCGTTCCGCAAGGAATCAGGACGCCGTTTGTCAGGCACTGTTTGTTCGGATCGTTCGAGGCCGCATCGTCGATGATGCCGTATTCCGTCGTGATCTGGCTGTCCGCCCAGCCGCCGGTCCCGCCTAGCAGGCTTGCCGCCTTGGCAACCTGTCCCAGATAAAACTCGCTGTACTCCGGAATGGCAATGAGGCGTTGGGCCAGCAGGTTGATGCCGGGGGAAACCGTAAACCCTGTAAGAACATCCCTGGTCGGCGTGGAGAATGTCATGTCCTTGTCCCAGGGAATCAACTGGTAGAACGTGGTCCCCTGAAACTGGTACAAGTAGAAGTTGTTCATTCCCACGATTCCCCCAACCAGCGCGTCGGTTTCCGCCAGCACATTCTCCGTAGCGGCATAAGTCAGGAACGACTTCGGATCGAGATATTGTGAGAGCGCCGCGATGAAATCGCCGTCGGTGAACCCGGAGCCCGGCGGCTGGTTGATCACCTGGACCAGATTGCAGAAGGTCTGAAGATCCGGCGCCGCCTGGTCGGTCTTCAAGTCCAACAGCGGCGCGTAGGCCGAAGGATCGGTGCCGAGATTGTTGAACTCGTACGTACCGTCTTGTTCAAACTCGTAAAGATAGCCCCCGCTCTCACCGAGATTTCTCTGCAAAAAGGTTTCATCCTCATGCTCGACAATCATGTAGAAACCAAAATACTGGCCGTTGATGGAAAGCTGGGCCGGCGCCTCGCGCGGGGCCGGAAATCCCATCGTGCGGAACAATTTCATGGAGACCCATTCTTTGAGATTGGAGGCATCCTCATTATTCGCCTTGAGCACAATGAACGGCAACCCCAGGAACACCTGGTCCTTTGTGTAATGCGCGAAGTTCACGTCCAGGTTCGGCTTGATGGGACTCCGACTTCCTCCTCCGTGCTGGCGAATGCCCGCGGTTACCGCCATACCGTTCCAGTTGAAGGTAGCATGGTAGTAAGTGTCGGCTTCGTAGTTTTGAAGTAGAGTAGCCCAATCGTCAGGGGCCACCGTCAAATTGATCTGCGTGACCGTCGAATCGTCCAAAAACGGCACCGCTTCAACCTGTGCTTCGGAGCTTATAGATGCGGCTACAAAACAAGCCAGTCCAAACAGACACTTTTGTTCAATCGACACACACAACTTCCTTTTTCGTTATTCTCCTCGTGAAACCAAACTCGCCGCGGCAGGGTCCTTGTAGAATGGCGCCAAAGAACTCATTCAGCTCTGGAATTTTGCCAGGGTCGCCTGGTCTTGACCGAACATCCGATGTCCTGACAGCGCGATCGCCGCGGGTACACCTACCCATGCTCTTCGTGTCATCCTTTACCTCCGTGGGGGAAAGCCTCGGGTCCTTCGTCACCTTCGCCCAATCAGCATCTTGGTAGCATCCACTTATGATTCTTTGGGCGAAGGCAAGAAGTTCCGAAAGACCCTCGGTGCCGCATCCGCCGAAGCCGTACCAGATGTGTCGCTGTTCACGGCGCCTTGGAGACTCCACTACAGGGATGTAAGACTTAATCAAGTTAGCTACTTCTAGCTATCGACTTAATTGGTGCTGGGAGATAACATGCGATCCCCAAAAGTTTCCGAATACGCCTATCACTTACTCGGGCGCCATCAGAGAATCGGCCGGCACGCGGCTGCCACGCCTGGCCTGCATTGCATTGCCGTGTTCAACGAGGCAGGGTGGCTGCCAGCTCGTTGGCGGCACAGGATCGCGACCCCGCCATCGTCCGGCCAAAAAAAAACTTTCGGGTAGGGCCCACGGATTGTGAACCGCGGCCCGCCGTGCCCAGCAAGTCATTGAGCCTAAAAGAGGTCTGAGGCCGGGCCGGATGAGCCTTTCGGAGCCGCCAGGGCAAGCCGGTGTTTGCCCCGGCCGACCACCGATATTATCCAAATAGACTAAGGCGCCAGCAGCCCATCCGCTTTATCATCATGATGAATACGGCCGAAAGGCCTGGATTGAACGGCATTCCAATGGATCATCTCGCCAAACAGGTAGCCGAACTAGCACTCCGGCTAACGGCGCTGCCCGCTGATGGATTGCGCAACGACCTTCAAACCCTCGATCGCGTGGAACAACTGGCAGTCCAGATTCTCAACGAAGTGTCCGCGGTTCGCACGGGCAGGAATCGGGCACCAGGTGAAACCAGCGGAATGTGGCGTGCCATGCAGCCCATGCAGCGCCAGTAGGTAGCGGGTTTGCGGTAGTAGCCGAGGCTCGCGTATCCGCGGCCGCTATCCGGATATACTGGCGGTCTTGGAACCACATCACGATCAGAAAACACCCGGCGACGGCCTGGTTCGCGGCTTCGGGCTGCTGCAGGCCACGGCGCTCAACATGAGCAACATGGTCGGGGTCGGACCGTTCATCACAATCCCCCTGATCATCGCCGCGATGGGCGGCCCGCAGTGCCTGCTCGGCTGGCTGGTCGGTGCCGTGCTCGCCGTCTGCGATGGGCTCGTCTGGAGCGAGCTGGCTGCCGCGATGCCGGGCAGCGGCGGCACATATCTCTACCTGCGCGAGTCTTTCCGCGGCACCAGACTCGGAGGGATCCTCCCGTTTCTTTTTATCTGGCAGTTCGTGCTCAGCGGTCCGCTCGAGATCGCGTCCGGCTACATCGGGTTCGCTCAATATGTCGGATACTTCTGGCGCGGCATGGGCTGGTGGAGCACGCGGCTGGTCTGTATCTCGGTGGCCGTGATCGTGGTAGGGCTGCTCTACCGGCGGGTCACTGCCGTGGGCCGGCTCACGGTGGTGCTTTGGGTTGGCATGCTGGCCACCGTGCTCTGGATCATCGCCGCCGGGATGGTGAATTTCCGCGCCTCGGTCGCTTTCGATTTTCCCGCCGGCGCATTCTCGTTTACCCGAGGCTTCGCCTCGGGGCTCGGCTCCGCCATGCTCATCGCCATGTACGACTTCATGGGCTACTACGATATCTGCTACGTGGGCGGCGAAGCCCGAGACCCCGCGCGCACAATTCCGCGATCGATTCTGTATTCGGTGCTGGCTGTCGCGGCCCTCTACACGCTGATGAATCTCAGCATTATTACCGTGATCCCCTGGCGCGAGGCTATGCAATCCAGGTTCATAGCGGCGCAGTTCATCGAGCGGCTCTACGGAGCCCGTGCCGCCGGCGTGGTAACTGTCCTGGTGCTCTGGACCGCCTTCGCGTCCGTCTTCGCGCTGCTTTTCGGATACAGCCGCATTCCGTATGCAGCCGCGGTGGACGGCCATTTCTTCAAGATCTTTGCTCACCTCGACCCGCGGGGCAGGTTTCCTGACGTCTCGCTGCTGGTGATTGGAGCACTGACCGTGGTCGCCAGCTTCTGGGATCTCGACGTGGTCATCGCCGCGCTGCTTACCTCGCGAATTCTGGTGCAATTCATTGGTCAGATCGCTGCCCTGCATCACTTGCGTACGCACCGGCCGGACATATCGCGTCCGTTCCGCATGTGGTTCTATCCTGCGCCCGCGGTGCTGGCGCTCGCCGGCTGGGTTTGCGTCTTCGCGGCCTCGGGATGGACTTACGCCGCGTTCGGCGTGCTCTCCCTCGTGATGGGAGCGGCGGCATATTGGTTCTGGAATCGCGCGTCGCGGCGCATCGTAGTACCGTAAAGCCGATGAGCTATCGATACCGTTCGTTGCGGATCAGCGCCCTGGGAATGTGCCTGGCAATCGTGGGATGGCCGCAGTTGCGCCCGCCCGCGGTTCCCCTGGTCGCGCACGATCCATACTTCAGCATCTGGTCCATGGCCGACCGGCTCACTGATGCCGGGACCTCGCACTGGACAGGGAAGCCGAACAGCCTTACCGCTTCGGTGCGGGTTGACGGAAAGACCTACCGCCTGATGGGCCGCGACCGGCAGCCGTCGCCCGCGTTGGAGCAAAAGCGTCTGGAGGTACTGCCAACCCGTACCATCTATGAATTCTCCGGCGCCGGCATTGCCTTGACTCTGACCTTCTTCACGCCGGCGCTGCCGGAGGATCTGGACGTGCTCTCGCGCCCTCTCACCTATGTCGAGTGGGGCGCCGCCTCCGCCGACGGAGCCGGCCACGACGTTGCCATCTACTTAGAGGCCGGCGCCGACCTTGTTGTGAACACGCCCGAGCAGCCCGTACTGGCCTCGCGTTACCAGATGGACGGACAGCCGGTACTTCGAATCGGTTCCCGCGAGCAACCGGTGCTGGCGAAGGTCGGCGACGATCTCCGGATCGACTGGGGGTATCTCTATCTGGCTGCAGACCGCACTGATGGGGTCACCACCGCGGTCCTCTCGCGGCAGCAGGCTCGCGCGGCATTCGAGACCGCCGGCCGCCTTCCCGATTCCGATGACTTCTCCGACCCCGAACCGTCGAGGCGCGGGCCCGCCACCACCCTCGCTATCGCCATCGACATGGGCAAAACGACGGCGCGCCCGGTCACGCGTTACGTCATTCTGGCCTATGATGATCTGTACTCGATCGAGTACTTCGAGCGCCGCGAGCGCGCTTGGTGGCGCCGCAACGGCGCGGGCGCAGCCGATCTGCTGCGTGCCGGGAGACACGATCACGATTCCCTGCTGGCACGAGCCCGGCAGTTCGACGAGGCACTGGTTGCCGACCTCCGCAAGGCCGGCGGCGTGAAGTATGCCGAGCTTGCCGTATTGGCCTACCGCCAGACCCTGGCGGCGCACAAACTGGTTGCCGACACTGACGGTACGCCGCTGTACTTTCCCAAGGAGAACTTCAGCAACGGCTGCATCGCCACGGTCGACGTGATCTACCCGAGCGCCCCGTTCACGTTGCTCTTCAATCCGCGACTGCTGCGCGCCCAGATTCAGCCGGTGCTCGATTACGCGCGCATGGGGCGATGGCCGTGGCCGTTCGCTCCCCACGACCTTGGCACCTACCCGCACGCCAACGGGCAGGTCTATGGCGGGGGCGAGCGCACCGAGGAAAACCAAATGCCGGTGGAGGAGAGCGGAAACATGCTCATCCTGGTAGCGGCACTGGCGCGGATCGAAGGGAACGCCGCCTATGCGGAACGTTACTGGCCGGAGTTGAGCAAATGGGCCGCCTATCTGAAAGACAAGGGGCTCGATCCCGAGAATCAGCTTTCCACGGACGACTTCGCCGGCCATCTGGCGCACAATGCGAACCTGTCCATCAAGGCGATTGTCGCGCTGGGCGCTTTCGGCAAGCTTGCAGAGATGACTGGGCGCAAGGAAGTTGCAGGGCAATATCAGGCCACGGCGCGGGAGTTCGCACGCAAGTGGGTGGAGATGGCCAACGACGGCGACCACTACCGCCTGGCTTTCGACAAGCCCGGCACCTGGAGCCAGAAATACAATCTGGTCTGGGATCGTTTGCTCGGACTGGATCTCTTTCCGCCGGAGGTGCGCCGCAAGGAGATGGCCTTTTACCTCAAGAAGCAGAACAAGTACGGGCTGCCACTGGACAATCGCCGCGATTACACCAAGCTCGATTGGGTGCTATGGACCGCCACGCTCGCCGATTCGCCCGCCGACTTCGAAGCGCTGGTAGCGCCGGCCTGGCAGTTCGCGAATGAATCGGCGAGCCGGGTTCCGCTGACGGATTGGTACGACACCATGACCGCGAAGCAGCAGGGTTTTCAGGCGCGGTCGGTGGTGGGTGGGCTGTTTATCAAGATGCTGTCCGATCTCGAGATCTGGCGAAAGTGGGCGACAAGATAAGAGATCCGGTCGACACAGCCGGATCGGCGAAGAAGTGGCGGAAGACAGTGCGAATCGAACACACCAGCGGCCTGAACAGCCGCCGAACGGTTTTGAAGACCGCCCCGGACACCAGTCCAGATTGCCTTCCGCATTCATTGTATCCGGGAATGCGGCACACCCGACGTTGCGGCGACAGCGCGTGGGTGGGTAAACTGGTTTCACCACGTGAATATCAATCCCCGGTCGTCTAATGGTAGGACAGCGGCCTTTGGAGCCGTGAATCGTGGTTCGAATCCATGCCGGGGAGCCAAT
>DATJYJ010000224.1:0-4706 GCA_035578025.1 Verrucomicrobiia bacterium | reverse complement strand
TTTCGCCTGGAACGCCACGGCAGCGGAGGCCGCCGCGAGCACGAAAACGAGCTTCTTGAAGGAAAAATTGCTTCTCATGGCCAGTCCCTCGATTCTAGCCCGGCTCGCATGGCGCGTGATAGCCTTGTTAAATTGCTCACAACCGCCCCGACGGGAATCGGCTGTGCGCTCTTGCAGAGGGAGAATCTATGAGGACTGGGATGCTGGGGCTGGTGCTCCTGGCTGCCGTACCGGTTTCGGGTCTGGCGCAGGCTAACGACCCTGCCACCAAAGAACTGATCGAGAAACTGTTGGCGCGTATCGACAGCCTGGAGAAGCGGGTCAATCAACTGGAGCAGGCCAATCCATCGGCGCGAGCGGCCACGACACCGGCGCCTGCCGCTGTGGTTGCCGCGCCGGCGACGCAGGCGCACGCCCACGACCAGGCTCCGACACCGACAGTCGCGGCGGCAGAGGCAGCCCAGCCCTCGTATCCGCTGCTCAAGATATCGGGCTTCAGCGACTTCGACTTCGCCGCGGTGAACCTGCACGGCACGCCGGCGGGCCCGTTCGGCGCGCAGACCCTGCTGAACACGCACAGCGGTTTCCAGGAGGGCCAGTTCGTGCTGCACTTCAGCTCCGCCCTCTCGCAGAAGGTGACCGCGTTCGGCGAGCTGAGCCTCACCGCCCGCGCCGATGCCGGCACCGGTTCGCCTGCCGCGCCCGGATTCAACACCGAGGTCGAGCGCATCATCATCCGCTACGACTGGAACGACTACGCCAAGTTTTCCTTCGGCCGCTACCACACGCCCATCAATTACTGGAACACGGCGTTCCATCATGGCCAGTGGCTGCAGACCACCATCAGCCGGCCGGAGATGATTCAGTTCGGCGGCAGCTTCCTGCCCGTGCATTTCGTGGGCGGGCTCTTTGAGGGCGCAGTGCCGGCGGGTCACCTCAATCTCAACTACAACGTGGGAATCGGCAACGGCCGCGGACAGGCCATCAACCGCGCGGGCGACGCCGGCGACATCAACAACAACCGGGCGTGGCTGATCAACGGCTTCATCAAGCCGGACGCCCTGTACGGGCTGCAGATCGGCGGCTCGGTGTATCGCGACGCCATCAACAACACCGCCGGGCTCGCCGCGCGGGAGTGGATCGAATCCGCGCACCTCATCTGGCAGAAGGAATCGCCCGAGTTCCTGGCGGAGTTCGCGAACGTGCATCACCAGCCCAGCAACGGCGGCGCGGTTTCGAACAGCCAGGCGTTCTATATTCAATCCGCCTACCGGCTGCCGGGTGTGGCCAAGGCCTGGAAACCGTACTTCCGCTGGGAGCAGATTCATGTGCCGCGTTCTGATGCGATTTTCCGGACGGTGGTTCCGGTGTTTTCGGCGGCGACGGGCGGAATCCGCTACGACATCACGAGCTTCGCGGCGTTCAAGATCGAATACCGGAACTACTGGCGCCGCGACCTGCCATCGTTCCACGGGATCTTCACACAGACGAGCTTCACGTTCTAGGTAGCGGAGATGCGAATCCTTTCCCTCAATCGCCGGTTTCTGATCGCCGCGCTGGCCGCGGCCGTGGCCGCGCCGCTCATCGCCGCCGAGCAGGTGGACGTAGCCATCGTCGTCCGCCCCGACCTGCCTATCGACAATCTGACCTTCGCGGAACTCCGCCGCGTGATGCGCGGGGACCGCCAGTTCTGGACCTCCAACCTCCGCGTGACGCTGCTGGTGCGCGCGCCGGTAGCTCGCGAGCGGGATATCGTGTTGAAGACGATTTACGAGATGTCCGAAGCGCAGTTCCGCCAGTACTGGATCGCCAAGGTATTCCGCGCGGAGGCGGCGGCGGGACCGCGCATCGTATACTCGAACGAGATGAGCGCCGAACTGGTCGCTGCGATGCCGGGTGCGATCGCGGTGGTGGATGCCAGCCAGGTTCCCAAGGGCCTGAAGGTGCTCCGGATCGACGGGCGCCTGCCAGGCGAAAAAGGATATCCGCTGCGTTGATCGGCAAAACGGTTTCGCATTACCGCATTCTCGATACCCTGGGCAAGGGCGGAATGGGTGTGGTGTACAAGGCCGAGGACAGCCGGCTGGGGCGGATCGTCGCGGTCAAGTTTGTGCCTCCGTCGCTGGCGGCCGACCGCACTTCGGTGGAGCGCTTTCAGCGGGAAGCGCGCGCGGCCAGCGCCTTGAATCATCCCAATATCTGCACGCTGTTCGACATCGGTGAAGCCGAGGGCCAGCCGTTCCTGGTGATGGAGCACCTGGAAGGCGCGACGCTCCATGACCGCCTCGGCAGCGGGCCGCTTTCGATGGACGAAGTGCTCGACCTGGCGATCCAGATCGCCGACGGCCTGGACGCAGCCCATTCGGCCGGCATCGTGCACCGCGATATCAAGCCGGCGAACATTTTCGTGACCACTCGCGGCCAGGCAAAGATCATGGATTTCGGGCTGGCGAAGGTCTCGCGGCTGGGCGGCCAGGCCTCGACGAGCCAATCGCAGCTGGTGACCGCGGCGATGGAAGACCTGATCACCAGCCCGGGATCGACGGTCGGGACGGTGGCCTATATGTCGCCCGAACAGGCGCGGGGAGAGGACATCGATTCGCGTACCGATCTCTTCTCGTTCGGGGTGGTGCTGTACGAGATGGCCACGCGGGTGATGCCGTTCCGTGGTGACAGCATCGCGTTGACGTTCGTCTCGATTCTGGAGCGCGATCCCGTGCCGCCCTCGCGCCACCGGCCGGAGCTTTCGCCGGAGCTGGAGCGAATTATCCTGAAGGCCCTGGAAAAGAATCGCGACATGCGCTACCAGACGGCAACGGAGATGCGCGGCGATCTGAAGCGCCTGCGGCGGGACTCCGACTCGCGGCGCAGCGCGTCGACGGTGGCGTTGTCCCCGCCGGCGACAGGGACGGGTACGGTGTCCAGTCCGGCGGCGCCCGCCCCGGCATCCAGCGGCGTCTCCAGCGCGGAATATCTCGTGACGGCTGTCAAACGGCAACGGCGGAGGGTGCTGGCCGCGGTCGCGGTGCTGCTGATGGGAATCCTGGCGGCGCTCTATTTCGCGGTGCGCGAGCCGGCGCTGGATTCGATCGCGGTGCTTCCGTTCACCAACGTCGGCGGCGACCCCGGCAACGAATATCTGAGCGACGGATTGACCGAGAGCATTATCAACAGCCTTTCGCAGATTCCCAAGCTGGCGGTTCGCTCCTTCAGTTCGGTGGTGTATCTCAAGAACAAGGTGATCAGCCCGGGGGAGGCCGGGAACAAGCTCAATGTGCGCGCGATTCTCACCGGGCGGGTGGTACGCCACGGCGATGACTTCGATATCAGCGCCGAGCTGATCGAAGTGCGCGGCGACCGGCAGATCTGGGGCAACAAATACACGGTGAAGGCCGCGGACCTGCTCTCCACGCAGGAGCAGATCTCGCGGCAAATCACGGAGAAGCTGCGCATCGAGCTGACGGGCGCGGAAATGGCGCAGGTCACGCGCCACACTACGGAGGATTCAGAGGCCTACCAGCTCTATCTGCAGGGCCGGCACCAGTGGAACCAGCGCACGCTGGAAGGGCTGCAACTGGCGATCGACCTTTTTCAGCAGGCGATCCAGAAGGACCCCCGCTATGCGCTCGCCTATTCCGGGCAGGCGGATGCCTACGCGCAGCTTGCCGATTTCAACGTCCTGCCGGCGCGCGAAGTGTTTCCCAAGCTGCGCGAGGCCGCGGCCAGGGCGCTCGAGCTGGACGACCGGTTGGCGGAGGCGCACACCTCGCTCGCGTGGCTGAAATTCCACGAGTGGGATTGGAGCGGGGCGGAGAACGAATTCAAGCGCGCCATCGAGTTGAATTCCGGGTATCCGACGGCGCACGTCTGGTACGGAGAGTATCTTACGGCGTTGAGCCGTTTCGATCAGGCCGGCACGGAGATGAAGGCCGCGTTCGACACCAGCCCGATGCTGCCGGTGGTGAATCTGGCCCTGGCCGAGCGGTTGTATTACGCGCGCCAATATCCGCAGGCGATTGAGCAGTGCCAGAAGACGCTGGCGCTCGACCAGGATTTCGTGCCCGCGCATTCGTTGTTGGCGCGCGCCTACTTGCAGCAGGGCTCGCAGACACAGGCCCTGGCGGAGTTTCAGAGGGCGCTGGACGCTTCGGGCGGAGATACCAACGACCTCGCGTCGCAGGGGTATGCTTTCGCGGCGGCGCATCGGCAAGGCGACGCGCGCAAGGTGCTGGAGGAGTTGAAGCAGCGGTCGCAGCAAACCTACGTGCAGCCGCTGCGGGTTGCGGCGATCCACGTGGCGCTGGGCGAGAAGGATCAGGCGCTCGACCGGCTGCAGAGCGCATTCGACGACCGGTCCGTGGGGCTGGTGTTCCTGAAAGTTGACCCGGCGTTCGACGGGCTGCGCGGGGATCCGCGGTTTGCGAGCCTGTTGCAGCGGATGGGGCTTCAGTAACGCGCGCCGCCGGCCTTCAGGCCCGCGTTACTGAGTGACTTTGACGTCGGTCACGTAGTACTTGACGTCTTCCACGACGACCGTGGCTTGAATCTTGTCGCCGACGTGCAGCTTCTGAAACTCGGCGTCGGGTTTGACCGGGTACTCCATGGTCATGGCCTCCATCCAATCGCCGATCTTGCCCGCGGCGATGGTGGCGGTCTTCGACCCGGCGTCCAGGGCTTTGACCTCGCCTTGCATCGGGTAGCGTTTG
>DATJYJ010000223.1:0-10568 GCA_035578025.1 Verrucomicrobiia bacterium | reverse complement strand
CCTCAAGTACGTCTTCATCGGCGATGAAGTAGACCTGCGCGGCCATCCGCATCCCCCCGGCAACGCGTGGATCCTCGCCGCCCTCCTGCTGTTGTTTGGTGACGTCAAGGAAGTGCCGTTCCACGCGGCCTACATCGTCTTTTCTTTGATCGCTGTTTGGGCGGCGTATCGCATCGCGTCCCGATTCACCGATCGCCCCGCCTGGGCGACGCTTCTCTTCATCGCCGTCCCCGCCTTCGTCGTCAACGGCACCTCGCTCGAAGCCGACCTGCCATTCGTAGCCTTCTGGCTAGCCTCTATCGCTTTTTTTTGTAGGGTAGGCCTCCCGGCCTGCCCCGCGCCGCAGGCGCGCTCCACGCGCCGGGCAGGCCAGGAGGCCTACCCTACAAGCACACTCCTGGCCTGCGCGGCCCTGGCCGCGGCATCCATGACCGCCTACCAAGCCGTCTTCCTGGTCCCCATCCTCGCCGTCTACACCTGGATCTACCATCGCCAAAGCCGCCGCCACTGGCTCGTGCTGCTGACCCCCGCCATCACGATCGCAGCCTGGCAGATCTACACACGGCTCACCACCGGCGAAGCGCCGGCCGGAAAGCTGGCAGGCTATCTGGTCAGCTACGGCTTCCTCAAGCAAGCCCTGGCGGGCGCCGTGATGCTACTCATTCATTTCTGGTTCATCATCTTCCCCGCTCTTGTCCCGTTCGCCGCCGTCGCCGCCTGGCGCCGCCGGCGCGAGCCGGACACGCTCTTCCTGCTCGCGTGGATCGCGATCTTCCTTGCCTGCGGCCTCCCCATTTTCTTCGCCGGCTCCGCGCGTTATCTGCTCCCCATCGCCGCAGCGGTCGCGATCCTTGCCTCGCGCCTGCCGGTCAAATTCCTCGTCCCAGCCTTCGCCGCCCAACTCGTCCTCGGACTCGGTCTCGCCGCCGCCAACTACCAGCACTGGGACGGCTACCGGACTTTTGCCGCCTCGCTCGCGCCCCCGCCGCCGGGGCATCGCATCTGGGTCGATAACGACTGGGGTCTCCGCTACTACCTCGAATCCCGCGGCGCGCTGCCCGCGCAAAAAGGCCGCATCGTTCGTCCCGGCGACATCATCGTCACCAGCGACCTGGGCTCCAGCGTCCGCTACACCGTCCCGCTCGCGCCCGTCGCCGATGCTGTCATTCAACCCTCGATGCCCCTGCGCCTGATCGGCCTCGAATCGCACTCCGGCTACTCCACCGTCTCCAAAGGTTTCTGGCCCTTCGGCATCTCCTCCGGCCCCGCCGATCGCGTCCATGCGCGCCGCGTGCTGGAGCGCCATCCCGCGCTCGAATACATGACGCCGAAAGCCGCCGACCAGATCGTCAGCGGCGTCGATCCCAGCGACGGCTGGACCTCGCAGACTGCGATCGTCGCGCTGAAAGAGCCCGCGGCTCCGAGGAAGCTGCGGGTTGAAGTCTATGTTCCCGAGAACGCCAAGGCCCATCGCATCACGGTCCTGCTCGATGGCCGCGAGGTCATCGATTACCGGATTCCCGCCCCCGGAAAGTACACCATCGAGTCCCCCAATTCTGTGCGCGGCAGTACGCTGGAACTCCGCGTGGACCAGACCTTTCGCGTCCCTCCCGATCAGCGCGACCTCGGAGTCGTGCTGTTAGGAGCCGGATTTCCGTAACGCCCGCCTTGGGGTCTGCGTCCTATTAGGTATGCAGTACTTCGGAAAAACGCGCCTCTTTTTAGCCTTCGCGCTGCTGGCCGCCACGCCACTCATCGCCCACCTCCGCACCAGGCACATCGGCGACCTGACCGAGCATGCCAAAGAATCGCTCGGCAAGTCCGTCTGGGTGGATGGCTGCGTAACTTCGCAGGGCGATCAGGGCAAAGTCTTCCAGCTCAACGACGGCACCGGCGCTATCTCCGTACTCGCCGCCGGCGAAGTACCAACCGCCGGAGCCTGCATGGAGCTGAACGGCGTCGTCCGTTTCCAGGACAGCCGCTACATGCTCGAAGAGCGCGAGCGCAAGATCCACTGAGCAGCCCGCCTCCCGCCGCGTAGTATCCTGAACCTATGGGATGTGGCAACAGCGGCTTCAACCAGATTTCCAACACCGTCGGTCCAGGCGCTCGTAAGATCTTCTGCGTGAAATTCCAGCGCGAAATGGAAGGTCTGGACGAAATCCCCTTCGAAGGCCATCCGCTCGGCCAGAAGATCTACGACAACGTCTCCAAGGAAGCCTGGAAGATGTGGGTCGAGCACATGAAGATGATCATGAATGAGTACCGCCTCAATCTCGGCACCGCGCAGGCGCAGGAATTCCTCATTCAGCAGATGGACAACTATTTCTTCGGCGAAGGCGCCGCGCTCCCGCCCGATTACGTCCCGCCTAAGACGAAGGGCTGAGCGTCTCCAGCACCGCCGCAAATTCGAATTTCAATTTCGCGTGCGCGCGCCGCAGCGCCTCCTCCACCGGCTCCGGCGTTTCCCCGCGCGCAAAAATAAACCCCAGGTAGCTCGACCCTTCCGGCGGCGGCACAAAATGCTGTCCCTCCGTTGCCGTGATCGCGACGTCTTCGATCAGCGGAACCGCTCGCGCGCGCTCCACCCCGTCCACGCCGCGATACAGCCCGTCCATGGGCGTCGGGATCATCATCACCCCCGACGCCGGCCCGTCCAAGTGCGCCATCGACACATCGCCCCCGCACGCGTGCACCAGGATCATCTCCTCCAGCGGCACTGCGTCCGCCATGCGTAGCGAACGCGAGCACAGCCCGCCGATCGGGCGCGCGTGTACTTCCAGAATCCACGCGCCCTGCTCGTTGTAGCGCAGCTCTGCGTGCACGGGGCCGTGCCTCAGGCCAAGCGCCGTGATCGCCTGCTGTGTCGTCTCCATCAGCGCGCGCTGCACCGCTTCGGGCTCCCGCGATGGCGTCACGTAGATCGTCTCTTCGAAGAATGGCCCCTCCAGAGGATCGGGCTTATCGAAAATCGCGATGGTCTCGAGACGTCCGCGAGTCGCCAGCCCCTCCAGCGCAAACTCCCGCCCCGGAATATACGCTTCAACCTGAACTTCCTTCTCGCCCATGCGGATGATTCGGCGGAACGCGGCGGCGAACTCCGCCGGATTGTTCGCGCGGATCACGCCCTTGCTCGCCGATTGGCCCAGCGGCTTGAGCACGCACGGATAAGGCGCCCGCGCCGCGTCCTCCTGCGAGCCGGCCCGAAAGAATCGCGGCACCAGCATTCCCGCCGCCTGAAACAACTCCCGCGCGGCATGTTTGTCGTGGCAGGCGCGTGCCGCCGCGGGCGGATGAAACGGCACCCCGTACATCGCCGCCGCTTCGGCCGCCAGCACAGCCGGCTTGTCTCCCACCGCCGCCACCCCGTCCACCTGCAGGTTCAGATTCCGCAGCACCTCGAGCGACTCCGCGATCCGGTCGAACTTCACCGGGATGGCGCGGTCGCCCCACGGATCGTCCATGATATGGCACCGGTCCGTGGCCAGCGTGACCTCCGCACCTACGTGGCGCGCCGCCTCCGCGAACACGCGGATCTGGTACCCCGTGGTCGAGGCGAAGAGCAGCAAATGTTTCTTCACTGCCTGTATTTTAATCGTCGGCCTTCCACAAGCGGCACGCTATCGTATAGGTGATGAAAGCTCTGGTCAAAAGCAGGCGCGAGCCCGGACTGTGGCTCGAAGAGATCGAGGCCCCCAAAATCGGCATCAACGATGTGCTCATCCGCGTCCTCCGCACCGGGATCTGTGGAACCGACGTGCACATATATAAGTGGGATGACTGGGCGCAGAAAACCATACCCGTGCCCATGGCGATCGGCCACGAATTCGTAGGCCGGATCGTCGAGGTCGGCTCCAACGTGAGCGATTTCTTCCCCGGCGATGTGGTCAGCGGCGAGGGCCACGTGGTCTGCGGCCGCTGCCGCAACTGTTTTGCAGGCCGACGCCACCTCTGCGCTTACACGCAGGGTATCGGCGTGAACCGGCCGGGCGCCTTCGCCGAGTACATCGCCCTGCCCATGACCAACATCTGGCGCCACAACGACGGCATCGACCTCGACGTTGCCAGCATCTTCGACCCCTTCGGCAACGCCGTGCACACCGCTTTGAGCTTTCCCGTGCTCGGCGAAGACGTGCTCATCACCGGCGCCGGACCCATCGGCATCATGGCGGCCGCCGTCGCCCGCCACGCCGGCGCCCGGTACACCGTCATCACCGACGTCAACCCCGCCCGCATCGATCTCGCACGCAAAATGGGCGTCACCCTTGCGGTCAACGTGCGCGAACAGAAGTTGGCCGACGTCCAGAAGCAGCTCGGCATGACCGAAGGCTTCGACGTCGGGCTGGAAATGTCCGGCAACCCCGCGGCCTTCCGCGACATGGTCGCCAACATGAGCCACGGTGCCAAAATCGCCATGCTCGGCATCCCCTCCGAAGAGATGTCCATCGATTGGCGCACCGTCATCTTCAACATGCTCACCATCAAAGGCATCTACGGCCGCGAAATGTACGAGACCTGGTACAAGATGACCGTGATGTTGCAATCCGGCCTCGACATCCGGCCCGTCATCACCCACCGTTTCCCCTACCAGGAGTTCCAGGCGGCATTCGAAGTGATGAGCTCAGGCAACTCGGGGAAGGTGATCTTAAGCTGGGAATGATCTCTTACATCTCCATCCGGCCCTGGTAGGTCAGGTCTTTCACTTTGAACTCGACCTCGCGCTCGGGAAAGTTGAGCCCGGCAAGATACAGGCGGAACAGCACGGTCTTGTCGGACGGTTTCACCACACGCGGAAAAATCAGGCGTAGCACCGGGTCCGAGGGCGTCGGCGGAAAGTGCCCGAGGATCCTGTACTCCTTGCGGCCCACCAGCATCACCGTCTCCTCTTCCATGCGCTTACTCTCCTCGGCGTGCCCCAGTCCGGCGAGCGTGGGATAGGCGACCGCCAGAACGAAAGCGTCGGAGCGATGATCGCGCAGGTACTCCACGTAATCCGGATCGGGCTCCGGCATCGGATGCGGATTCTTCTTCATGCGCAGCCGCAGTTCCGCTTCAGCCGCCTCCACCGGCGCCGCCGTCGCCAGATAGACCACCACCTGCGGCGTCGAGCCCGACTGTTGCGCCCACGGACTGCTGTGCCGGATCGCGGCAATCTCCGCGTCGGTCCATTTCTCTGGCGGCTTGGCCTCCCAGAATGGCTGCGCGAAGAAGAACAACAGCGGCGCGACGAAGTGCAGCATACTTCAACTATGCCAGCAAAACAGGTGGAAATTCGCCCAGCCAGACCCGCGGACCTCTCCACCGTCGCTGCCATCCAGGACGCCTCGCCCGAGGCCGCCCACTGGCCCGTAGTGGACTACCTGACCCACCAGTTCCTGGTCGCCGCTGTCGGAGATTCCGTCGCCGGATTCCTGGTTTCCCGCACCGTCGGGCCCGGCGAACAGGAGCTCCTCAACCTCGCGGTGTCACCCGATTTCCGCCGCAAGGGCATCGGCAGGAAGCTCTTCGAGACCGCCATTCAGGGATTTCACGGCCTGATTTATCTCGAGGTCCGGGAGTCCAACCGGACTGCGCGTGAATTCTATAAATCCATTCAATTTCAAGAAGTTACAGAACGACAGAACTATTACCAGGATCCTCCGGAGGCGGCTATTGTCATGAAGTTTCATTCATGTTAAGGTGCAGGTAGACGGTCACCCGTCATCTCAAAATGACCGAGATTACCCACCGAGCCATTCCGAAATCCGACTCGGCGCGGCAACCTCACTGGGAGGAATTGCCCAACATGGAACGGAATCCACAGGAAGAGTTGAAGGCGCATCTGATGGCAACTAATGAGGAGTATCGTCGGCTCGCCACCCAGCACTCAGAGTATGCACAGAAACTGGACGAGCTCGAATCGCACCCTCATCTGACTGAACAGGAGCAGTTAGAGGAAGTGCGATTGAAGAAACTGAAACTCCGGTTGAAGGATCAGATGGAAGCGATCGTATGCCATTCCCGGCAACAGGTCGCTTGACATCAGGTGCGCGCAACACGCGGTAATCACCCTAAGCCCGGTCCCCTTCGCGGGGCCGGGCTTTTTCGTTTTTCAGTGGCGCAGGCCTCCCGGCCTGCGTTCTTCGCGGCTATGTTGGCATGACCCCCGAAGACGAACCGGTCCGCATCCCGATCACCGACGTCTTCGACCTTCATAGCGTCCCACCCCGTGATGTGAAGGCCGTTGTGGAGGAGTACCTCCTGGAAGCGCACCGCCTCGGCTTCGCTGCCGTTCGCATCATTCACGGCAGGGGAATCGGCGTACAGCGCGAAATGGTCCGGGCGATTCTGGCCCGCTCACCATTCGTGGCCGCGTTCGGAGACGCCCCTGCCGAAGCCGGAGGATGGGGAGCCACGATCGCGACCTTGCACCCTTAGTTCGCGCCGGCCGGGCCGTTTTTGTCATAATAATCACTGCATGAACGGGGATGCGCGATTTCACTCAATCATGTTGATCCGGCTGGCCTTGTTCACGGCCGCCGCGTGTGCGCTGGCGCCTGCTCAGACCATCACCTCGTTACAGGCTTCGCAGAACGGTAGCCCCCCCGCGAACGTGACCAGCGTGGCCGGCGGCAGCCCCCTGCCCAGCGGATTCACCATCTACGTGAACGCCGCCGCCGGAACCTGGGATCCCGCGGCCTCCGCCAATATCAACTGGAACAATCCGTTAGGAGTTAGCGGGACCATAGAGGCCGAAGTCAGCGGCGACGGCTCGCAGGTGAGCGGGGTCGTACCCTTCCCCTTCTTCAGTTCGCCCGTCGCCACCAGCCAGCCGGTTTCGATTTCGGTCACCGAGATCACCACCAGCACCACCCTGATCTTCAACATCGTTCCCAAACCGGTCGCTCTGGGACCGTCACTTCCCGCCGCCCTGATCGGTGTCCCCTACTCTACCCCCATCGCCCAGTACGGCACTCCGCCGTTCACCGTCAGCACTCTTCCCAACGGGCCCCCTACTGGATTGAGCCTGGACCTGACCGTGCCGCGCATCGTGGGAACGGCGGCTGGGCCCCCGGGCCTAAGCACCGTCGCGGGCGCCCTCCTGGATTTCTGGGGCAACCTCGTCAGTTTCAGCGACAAGTTGCAGGTGGTCGGCACCCCTCCCATCAGTGCCGTGACTTCTTCCGCGGGCGCCTCCTTCGCGTACGGCACGACAACCAGTCTCTCGGTCACGCTCCAGCCGTACGCAATTCCCACCTACCTGGCCAACGTCCAGTTCCGCGACGGCGCCACGTCATTGGGAATCGCGTCCATCGATCCCATCAGCGGCGTGGCCACGCTGCCCGCCGTCTTTCTGGGAACCGGCACCCACTCCGCCATATCGGCCACTTTCCTCGGCGACGCCAATTGGCAGTCGGTCACGTCACCCACCTCCACCATCACGGTGACCCAGGCGACGCCCTCGTTCTCGCTTCTCGGAAACCCGTTCACGGCCACTTACGGCGGCACACTGAGTTTCGGCACCATCACCGTGATCGGAGCGGCCTTGCCGGCGGTGCAGCCCACCGGAACCCTCACGCTGACCTCCGGCAGCACGACCCTTGGGACGTTCGCGGTCTCCGGAGTCATCACACTCACGGGCACGCATCTGCCGGCTTCGCTGAATGCCGGCGCGCAACCGCTCACATTCAACTACTCCGGAGACGCGAACTACACTGCGGCCGGCACGGCGGGAGTGGTCAACATCGCCAAAGCCACGCCGTCTACGGCCCTGAGTTTGAGTCCCAATCCCGTCACCGCCGGCCAGAACGAGCGGATGTCCGCGACCGTCGCCTCGCCCACGCTGGGCACCCCCACCGGCACGGTCACCTTCCTCGATGGATCCGCGCCCCTTGCCGGCGGGACCGTCAGCCTCGCGGCAGGCGCCGCGGCCTTCAATACTACCGCGCTGGCTACCGGCTTCCATTCCATTCAATTCAGCTACAGCGGCGACACCAACTTCCTGCCCGCCACCTCGACCGCGCAGGGCCTCACCGTCAGTCCCGCCGCCCTGGCAATCACCACCAGCTTCCTGCCGGGCGGCACGGTCTTCCAGACTTACTCCGCCGCCATAACAGCAGCCGGCGGATATCCGCCGTATACCTACTCCGCCACCGGACTGCCGCCCGGCCTCTCTATCGACGCGCGGACCGGAATCATCTCCGGAACTCCCGGCAACTCCGGCACCTTTGCACCCACGTTCACGGTCACCGATTCGGCCAGTCTCATTGTCGACGGGCCGAACTCCTCCGTATCCCGGCAACTTACGCTCTCGATTCTCTCCCCGCCGGTGCGAATCTCGCAGTTTGCGTCGCTGCCCGACGGCGTCGTCGGTGTCGGCTACTCGGGAACGGTCGGCGCGGTCGGCGGCGTCTCACCCATCAGCTTCGCCGTCACCCGCGGCAATGTCCCGCCGGGACTGACTTTCTTCAATAGCGGCCTGCTCACCGGCGTGCCCACCACGATCGGGAAGTACAGCTTCACGGTCACCGTCACCGATGCCGGCAACACCTCCGACTCCAGGGATTTCACGGTCACCATCGCGCCCCCGCCGCTGAGCATCGGCGGATCGGCCAGCCTCACCATGGTCCTCAACACGCCGCAAAACGTCAGCATGGGTTGCGGCGGCGGCGTCGGCCCGTACACCTATTCGGCAACCGGCTCACTGCCGCCGGGAATCAGCTTCGGCAATTGCGCGTTCAGCGGCACGCCGACGTCGCTGGGCACCTTCCTGGTCCACATCACGATCACGGACAGCACCGGCGCATCTCTCACCAAAGATGTCACTATCACCGTGGTGCCACCCAATCTGACGTTCAGCGGCGGACCTCTCCCCAATGGCCGCGTGGGCGTGGCTTACAGTGCCAGCGTCATCGCCTCGGGAGGCGTGCCACCGATCAGCTATTCGGGCTCCGGCCTGCCCGACGGTCTCAGCCTGGCAAGTTCGGGAGCGATCTCCGGCACCCCCACCACCGCCGGCCAGTTCTCCATCCAGGTCACGGCCACGGATTCCTCGAAGGGCGCCGCGCCTGCCTCCGTCTCGGCCACCTTCAGCATCACGATTCTGCCTCCCACGCTGGCCTTCGGTCCCGCCTCGCTGCCCGACGGAACGGTCGGCGTGGCCTACTCGGGTTCGGTAACCGCCACCGGCGGTACCAAGCCGTATTCCTTCTCGCTCTCGGGCCTGCCGGACGGCCTGACCGCCTCCGCGGCGGGCTCCGTCACGGGCACTCCCACCAACGCCGGAACTTTCACGGTCAGCGCCACCGTGAGCGACGCCGCGGGCGGCACGGCCGCACAAACCTACACCATCAAAATCGCTCCGCCTGCGCTCAGCATCACCACTACATCGGCACCCAACGGCACGGTCGGCACACCATACTCCGCCGCTTTCGCCGCGTCGGGCGGAACGCAGCCCTACACGTTCAGCGCAACCGGGCAGCCGCAAGGCCTGACGATGTCGTCCTCTGGAACGCTCTCCGGCACACCGCAATCGGCCGGAACGTTCTCCGTTGCGGTGACCGTCAAGGACTCGACCGGAGCCACCGCCGGCAAGACCGTCAGCATCACCATCGTGCTGCCGCCGGCGCCGCCGCTCAATTTCGGCGGTGTTTCCGCCACCGTCGGCCCGCTGCAGCAACCCCGAGTGACCGTGTCGCTGGCCACGCCTTATCCGGTGGACGTGTTGGCGACCCTCACCCTCACTTCCAAGCCTGATTCCGGCCCGCCGGACCCGGCTGTCGTCTTCGTGACCGGCGGCACCACGGCCACCATCACCATTCCCGCCGGATCGCTGAACGGCGCGACCGACGTCGGCGTGCAGACCGGCAGCGTCGCGGGCACCATCACCATCACCGCGAAGCTGACCGCCTCGGGATCGGACGTGACACCCTCGCCCGCGCCCAACACCACCATCCGCGTGGCGGCGGCTGCGCCCGTCCTGACCAGCGTGACCGCCACGCGCACCGCGACCGGCTTCACGGTTACCATCGCCGGCTACGTCACCGACCGTGAAGTCACCACCGGCAATTTCACCTTTAGCGGGACCAACCTGGGCACGACCAGCCTCACGGTGCCGGTGGACGCCGTGTTCGCCGTGTACTTCGGCGGCACTTCCCCGCCCTCGGCGCCATACGGCGGCCAATTCAGCTACGCGCAGCAGTTCACGGTCACCGGCAGCAACACGGCCATCACATCCGTGACCGTGACGCTGACGAACAAGATAGGAACCTCGAACTCGCTTTCAGCAAACCTGAATTAGCGCTCTGACCGTGCTGACCACGCTCCCTTACGGTCGCGGCTCCGATCAGAGCCGTGAGCGTTAGCGAGAGGTGGTCGCTGCGAAATCGAATCTCTAGGCGCCGGCGGACTGGTTCAACACCTCGGCCAGCTTCGCACGGAGCCTTACGATGCAATGTGGGTATGCCTGCTGAGCCTGGCCGCGGTGATCGCCGGGGCGGGGCTCCTGCGGGGCTATAACTGGGCGCGGTGGCTGGCACTGGCGTGGATCGCATTCCATGTGGCGATCAGCTTCTTCCACTCGTGGTTGC
>DATJYJ010000222.1:0-10459 GCA_035578025.1 Verrucomicrobiia bacterium | reverse complement strand
CATGAGCATTTGGTGGCACAGGCTTTCAGCCTGTGCGCTTTTCCGATCGGGATGGAGGGCGCTACGATTCGTCGTCGCAGGAGGTTCCGGCGTCGCCGGCCGCGCGGCGGAGTTCGTGGCCGCGGAGATGCTTCTTCGCTTCGCCTGCGGCATCCGCGGCGCTCGCGTGCTTCGAGTCCACGGTGTGATGGCCGGCGCTCGCGTGCTGGTAATGCGCCTGGACGGAAAATCCGCCGTCGTGCTGCACGTGGATGGTGACGTGCTTCAGGCGTCCATTGCGCGCGGCCTCGTGCGCGGCGGCGTCATCGTTCGTGCCGTCGTCCCCGTCGGCCTGCGCCATGGCGCGCCCGTAGGAAGGATTCATGTAATGCCGGCCAGAAAATTCGGGCATCGGTGTCTCCTGTAGAACGGACATTCCCGTCTATTGATTGGACCCAATTCGTTGTACTGGAAAGCTCAGCAGGGCTCTTCGCCGTGTCCTATACTTTTTCCAAGCCGTTGGTGTCTAAGCCTTGATGAGCGGGACGCGATATCAAAAGCGGGAGTTCTCATGAATCGACTACTTGTTGTGCCGATTCTGGTTTCAAGTCTCTTCCTGGGAGCGTCCTCTCCAGACACCCGGGGGCGCTCGGCGCTCCAAGAGCAATGCTCGCATGACCATCGGGTGTGGGTAGGCCAGGTCTTGCAAGAGATGCACACGATTCAGCCAGGTATGACTCGAAAGGACCTCCTGGAGGTCTTCACGACAGAAGGGGGACTCTCCACGGGTTTGCAACGCACCTACGTCAGCCGCGAGTGTGAATATTTCAAGATTGACGTCGAGTTCGAAGCCGTTGGCCGGCCGAGCCGTGACGAGCAAGGGCGCGTGACTCTGGTCGAAGACGATCGAGACGTCATTGTGAAGATCTCACGAACCTACCTGGATTTCAGCCACATGGATTAGCCGCGTTCGCTCTCCCTGCCGGAGGCATTGGCCTGACGATCCGCCGCGGCACTTTCCAATTTCTGTTTCACCTGCGACCAACTGATGGGCCGTCGCAGCGGTTGCTGCGTGCGTCGTTCCGCGCCGGCGTTCGGCGCAGGCGGCGGGCCCAGCGGCACCGGACCGATCCCCGCGCGCGCGTAGATGGCGTTGCGCAGGTGCGCGTTCTCGGCTTCGAGCCGCGCCACGCGCTCTTCGAGCAGGCGCGTGTACCGCGACGTCGTCAGCCAATGCCACAGCCGCGAGATGTGTTCCCCGCTCGCCACTAGACTCCCCTGTGCGCCCGGCGCACATCCCCTGATTTCAACGATCGGCGCTTCCCTGCCCTCAAACCCATAGCCGGCCTCACGGCGTCCCCGGCAGTCTCCTGAAGGCCCGCCCACACAGCCGGCACCGCCTCGAAGCCATCCAGTCCCGGCGAACTTTTCGGGAGATTCGACGGCATTCCTTCGAGCAATACGGCGATCCCCGCCGCACCCGCTCATCGGGCACCGTACTGCGGCACACCATGCAGTAAAACTTCATTCGCGGCTTTATCTGAGAGGGCGCACAGGCTGAAAGCCTGTGCTACCTCCGGCGCCACAGGCGATGCAAGAAGACCGGGCGGCCGCGGTGGCGCTCCTCGCCCTCGATGCGGCGGGCCTGCATTGCGCGCATGGTCGGATCCTCCGTTCTTACCTGCTGCATGCGTTCCACCAGCCGCGTTTCGAGCGGAGGCAGACGCTGGCGGAGCCGCGACTTCAATCCGTATCGCGCGGCGTCCGCGGCATCGTCGCCCTCGGACTTGGCAACGTCCTCCAGATTCCGCTCATCGCGCGTGAGCCGCGGCAGGCATTCGACGAGCTCCCGGCACGAATCCGAAATCACCCAGTGGCCGGACTCGAGGAGCTGGTACATGAGCATCCATCCGCCGACGCGGTCGTTGTCGGCGGGAGTGGGCCGCGGAATCGTCCCGCCGGAAGCGGCGGCAAACACGCTGCCGAGCTGGTCGGCGATGGTGGCTTCGTCGGTGCGCTGCGCGAATGCATCGGGGCCCAGGAACACGGCGTCGATTTTTTCTCCGCGGGTGCGCTGCACGATCTCGTGGGCCAGCAGCCGCGGGCTCATGCGCTGAGCGATGAATTCGCGATACGTGTAGGTGTGCCCCGTGTCTTCGTTGCCGTCCTGCATGTGCCAGTAGACCGCAGCGGGATGCTCGAATCCCCAGTCGATCGAAATCCACCGCGGCAGCCAGGACGTGGCGCAAGGGCGCGCCATATCCTCGGCCGGCATGACGCTCTTGCGCAGATCGAAGACGTCGAAGAACTGCCCGGCAAAGATGCTCCAATCGCCCTCGAGATACGCCAGGCGCATCCGCGTGGGCAGCGCCAGAAGCGACCGGCGATAGTTCTCGTCGCGGGCATAGACCGGATTGTCGCCGATGAGAGCGGGAATGTATTCGTAATCGCGCTCGTCGTATTTCTCCGCGTGCTCGAAGCCGGGCGGGGCGCGGCGGTCAATCCACAGCGACTTGACCCAGGTGTGTCCGATGCCGCCGGGGTTGGTGGCGCCGGCCATGCACGGAAATACGTCGGGGCGCTGGATGTGGCAGCGGTTGCGGCTGGTGAGAAAGGTCCACTGGCCGAGGGTGAACTGGGTCAGCTCGTCGATGCCGATGAACAGAAATTCGGCGCCCTGATACTGGTAGATGTCGTGCTCGCTGCGCGAGTAGCCGAACTGCGTGAGCGAGCCGTTGTGCCAGGTGACCTGGTGTTTCGCCTCGTTGTAGCTGCGGTAAAGTTCGCGCGGCACGTAGCGGCGAAAATAGAGCAGCAGCGATTTTTCCAGCTCTGGAAACGTTCGGCGCAGCAGGAGCGTATTGACACCGGCGTGATCGTTGGCCTGCTGCACGCCCTCCATCAGCAGGGCCATGCTCTTCCCCGGTCCCGCCGCTCCGCCGAACAGGCGATAAGGGGCATTCGAGCCGTGGAAGAGCAGCTGCTTCGGGAACGGCGTGTAGCCCAACTCCCGAGGCATGCGCTTTTTCAGGTCGCGCTTCCAACGCTCCGGTGCAGTGAGAACGGAGACCGCCATCGGGCTATGAGCAAAGCGGCTAGCCAAGGGACGCTACTTCGAGATCCGCGGGAAAAACCGGCCGACGGCAAAAGCACCCACCCCGGACAGCACGGCAATTCGCTCCGGAAGCGGCGAGAAGAATGCCGCGGCAATGACGGCCGCTGCGCCGACAAATTCGAGCAGGAACCCGATCTGGATGCCGGAGCCTGACGATTTGGAGTTGCTGGAACCGCCGCTGCCGGCGGAGCTGGCGGGTGCTGGTGTTGTGCTCATGTTCATCTCCCTTTGCTGCCCGCCACAGCGGGCGGGGTGGAATCGTTGTCGTCCTTGTGTTCCGCCGCGGATGCGCTCTCGTCCAGGGACCCGGGGGCGCGGTGGGGAGGCGGATAGTGCGGGCGCGGAATATTGCTTACGAACTGGTACTCGATCTGCTCCTCTTCGTCTTCCCTGCCTCGCGGTTCCGCCGGCTGGACGGGCTTGCCGTAGAGATATTCAAGACACATGCCGTAGGTCCGGCCGACGGTTGAGTCAGCCTTGCCGTTCAGGAGTCTTGTGGCGACCTCCACGGGATCGTTCCTTGCGAAAATGGAGCGCATCAAACGCCGGGCCGTGTACGGCACACGCGCGGGAGCGGCAGGCGCGGGGGCGTGCTTCGCGGCCTTGCGCGACGTGGCGGCAGGCGAACGATGCGGACGCGGGCGCTTCGATTTTGATTTCATCGGATTCGTATGCGCGGCTGCCGGCGGGCGAAGCGCGCGAAGCCTGCCTCGGTTCCTTCGCAGGGATTCAGTTCCAGCTATGTCCCCCGCTCCACGAGCCTGCGGCCCAGGAAAGCGAGCCCACCGCGGCCCAGGAATGGCCCAGCGGATTGATCCAGCCGTAGGCCGGCGGATGCAGCCCCGCGCTCGCAAGGTCCAGGACGAGCACCCAATCGCTTCCGTTCGCGGGCGTGAAGGTGCTCGTGCCGGAATTAGACAGGGTGCCGAGACTGGTCACCGCGCCATTCTGCGGGTTGAACCACCAGGCGTGAACCGCGCCGCTGAAATGCCCCATGGCGATCTGCGGCGCCTGCGCACTGCCGAGCGGGTCATACACGATGCAGGTGACACCGTCTGACGTGCACGCGGCGACGCTGGCCGTCTGCCCGCTGCCGAGACCCCCGGTGAGCACGCTGTGCGGAGTGTCCGGCACGAGCAGCCAGTGAGAGCGCGAATTAAACAGCGCGCCCATGATCTGCTGGGCCACCGACACCGGAGAGCCGAGCTGCGTCTTCCAGGACGGCTGGCTGCTGCCGCCGGTCGGCGTGGAGTTGAACGTCCAAATGGCGTCGTTGCCAAACAGCCGGCCGAGGTAGCAGCCGGAGAGAATCTCCTGCCAGCCCTCGGCGCGCGCCTGGAAGACGGTCGTGCTGCTATCCAGTTCGTAGCTGTCTTCGCCCATGAGCGGCGGCGCCGCACCGCCCGAAGTCGCGGCGTACGCCGCATTACATTCTGAAATCACGTTTGGAGCCTTGGCATACGCCCAGTTGAGGACAATCCATGAGGGCGCGGAGACACCGGCCACCGAGTAAGCTTCCAGGGTGGATTGCTGGCCGTTTGTGACCACGCCGGTGCAGGCGCGGCAGCCTTCCAGCGTGATCAGGTGATTCGGATCCGCGGCGGCGATGCCCGCGCCGATATAGCCGATCTGCGCGTACATGCCGGCGGTGGCCGGCGGAGCGTCGCCGCCGAGCACCCACACGATATTCGGATAGCTTTTGTAGCGGTTGCCCAGGAAGGCCCCGTAGTTCGTCAGCACCGTGGAGGAACTGTTCAGAATGCTCGTGTAGTAGTAGGACGTGCCGAATTGCGGCGTGCCCACGAAGGCCACGTTCATGAAGGCCACCAGGCCGTAAGCCTGGATGCGGCCGAGAACGTAATCGACCTGCGACCAGTAGGTGGCGTTTTCGTTCGTGAAATCCGCGCCCGCAAAGGGCACGTTTCCGTAAAAGTTTTGCGGCGCGCTGTTCTGGTCCTGGTTGTCGATCGGGTAGACCCAGATCGCGTTGAACCCCCGGGCAGCGCGGTCGGCCAGATAGAGGTCCACGTCCGCGTTGGATATTTGCGTGAAGAGGAGCTGCGGCGCGTCGCCCGTAAGGAAAACGGGCGAGCCGGTCTGCGAATTCATCAGGTACTTCGCGTTTGCCGAGGCGGTGAGCCACTGGCCGGCCGCCTGTGCGCGCGCCGCGCCCGCGGCCAGCAGGAGAGCCGTCAGGATGGCGAGGGGGCGGTTCATGAGTGTTTGTAGGCAATTACAAGCGAGCCGCGCTCCCAGGACGAATACGTGCCGCTGGTGAGAGACATCTGCGCGTCATAGGACGCCCCGGCCGTGTTCGTGCCGGCGATCACTTCGGCGGCCACAGGATTGTTGCCGCCCGCCTCCGTTCCCGACGAAAAAAGATTGGACCAGCCGGCGCCGAGGTGAAAGGTTTGCGTGTTGTGGCTCAGGCCGCAGGCGCCGAGCAGGAAGTCGTTGGAGAAGGCCGTGGTGATGGAGCCGGAATCACAGGAGGTGATCCCCGTCGAATTATTGGAGCCCGCCTGGTCCACCGTGCACGTGGCTCCGCTGATTTCGTAGATGACGAATGCGCCGTTGTGGGCCGAGCCGTTCACTTTCATCGAGAGAGTGTCGGCGCCGGACGACCCCGCAATGGCGCAC
This sequence comes from Verrucomicrobiia bacterium, assembly GCA_035578025.1. Classification (GTDB taxonomy): domain Bacteria; phylum Acidobacteriota; class Terriglobia; order Bryobacterales; family Bryobacteraceae; genus Solibacter. The sequence goes on along the minus strand of DATJYJ010000222.1, from coordinate 4,725 downwards.
GCCGCGCCCACGGTGTCGCCGTCGGTCGCCAGGTTCACCTGTTTGTTCGTGGTGAATGTGTTGCCCTGCGTGTCGCTGAACGTGAGCGTGTGGCCGCTGCCGCTGCCGTCGAAGCCCACGATGTAAATCGCGTTCCCGGCAGTCACGTTGGAGGAAAACGAGACCGATGCGACGTTATCCGCACTGTTCCCCTGGACGAATGCGGGAACGTTCCCGCCGCCGCCGGCGGCAGCCGGGGACGGCCCCACACCCGTGGTGGGCATCTGCGGCCGGGCCGCGAGAAGAGAAAGGAGGAGTAGAGCCTCAATCATTGCTGCACGTAGGTAAGCACTCCGGAAATTTGTCCGCTGCCGGAGGACTGGAGACAGACATTATCGGCCGCGGTGTCCGTCCCGCCCGCCACCACCGCAGCGCCATTGCCGAGCGTCCAGCCGGTGTTGGCGGCGAGGTTCGGTCCGGTGGCCGCCGTGGTGCCGCCGAAAAATCCGGCGTGCACGGTGGTGCCGCAGTTCGTTCCCGTTCCGGCGACGATGTTGACGTTTTGCGCCGTGGCGGAAATCAGGAAGATGGAACAGATGTACGTGTGCTTTGAAGCCGCGCCGCTGATTATTGTGGCCGTCGACGAACTGGACTGATTGATAGCCAGCGCCACGGGCTGATTGGCCAGACAGGGATTTGCCGCGGCAACGGTCGTTCCGCCGATCTGCGCGACATTCACCGTGGCGTTCGACTGGATGTTCACATTCGGCGTGCCCTGCTCGTGGACTTTCAGGTAGCCCGAGCCGTCCAGAGCTGCGGGAAGTTGAGTCGAACTGACGGCGAAGGTTCCCGAGCCCGCGTTGGCGGTGACTGTCCAGGCACCATGCTGGTCCACCGAGCCGATGTCATTCGATCCCGCGGGGAGCGCGGGGAGCGAGGCGAGAGAAACGGGCTGCGTGGATTGCCAGAAGGTGCCGCTGACCGGCACGGTGTTGGTGACGCTGACATACTGGTTGCCGCTCGAATCCACCTTCGCTTCCTGGACACACGGGCCGCCGGCGCAGCCCGTCCCATAGTCAATGCCGGCGAGGCCGGCGACGGGATTTTTTGTCTGTGCCGCGGAGCGGGCATCCGGGCCGCTCACGACCGGATCTTCCGCGCCGAGCGCTCCGGAGTTGTTGAACAGGAGCTGGCCGTTCGTGCCGGGGACTTTCATCGTGCCGGCAGTCGGGTCGAAGGTTCCACCTGCGGCGAGCGAGAGCGTGCCTCCGGAAAGGAGGTTCAGAGTGCTCGTCCCGGCGTTCCAGGTGAACTTCGGAACGTCGCTGCACGCGCCGCCGCCGGCGTCGAAGAGCAACGCATTCGCGGTTGTGCCCGGCGGGATGCAACCGGAGCCGCCGCCTCCGCCCGTGCTGCTGAGCGTGAACGTAGGCGGATTGCCGCCGGAGCCGGCGGCGTAGGTGCAGATCATTCCGGTGGTGCAATTGAATTGGAGGAGGCCTGCGGGCGTGGTCGCAAGGACGGTCCCGCTGCTGGCGAGCTGGATGATGATGCCGCCGGGTTGGCCTCCCTGGAGATATTGGCCGGCCGGCCTGCCTGCCGCAGGCAGATACGGGCCGCGTGCCGGTCCGAAAATTCCAGCCGCGGATGGATGGAGCAACGCGCTGCGAAATTCCTGGCGGGCGGCGGAAGGAAGTTGCTGCGCGTGCGCGCGGGGCACGCTGAGGAACAGCGCAATGAAAGCGGCGAGCGCCACCAGCGCGGCGAGGAGCATGCGCTCGCGGGAATTCCATCCGCGCGTCGCGGTGGAGTGCGCAGGACTGCCGGTGGCGCGGAAGCCGCAGCGGCGGCGGCCCTCCTCCTTTCCCATCAGGCGAAGCGCGGCGCGGGCATGCGCTTCGTCGTCGCCGAATTGCGGGTACTGCTCGCGGACGCCGGCGAGTTCGCGCGCGAACTCTTCCGGGTCGAAGACGAATCGCGGGCGGTCCCACAGCGGCGCCAGGTGGCCGGATTCCAGCAGCCAGCGCCGGAGAGTCTCAGAGTTTTGGATTTCTATCATGGCTGACCACAGGCCTCGGTTTGGGAAAAGCGAAACTCGGAAGCAGAAGTTGCGATGTTCATGGACCGGCAACCCGGGCACGCACTGGAGTACCGAATTTCGAGTTTTGCGATTCTGCTACTCGCAGATGTAGCTGAACGTGGCGCTGGCCACGTCGAGAACGGTGAAGTAAGCGGGAATTTCGCCCGCCTGGAACAGGTGGCCCGCGGGATAGGCCATCAGGACGGTGGATTCGCCCTGGAGCTTGGTATACCCGGGGTCGGTGGCGGACGGGGCAAACACCTGATAGCGCGTTGTGCCGGCGGCGCCCTGCTCACGCAGCGTAATCGTGCGGCAGGCCACGGGCACGACGAAGGGATCGTGCGAGGAGACGTTGTCGAAGGTTACTGTGCCGGTTTTTGCCATGGTTGAACCGAAGGGCGAAATTCGAAGCTCGAAGTTCGAAACTCGGCGCGCGTCCCGGCCGCCCTGGCGAGATGCGAATTTCGATTGTTCCCTGTTTATGCTGCGATGGTGACGGTGATGGCGCCGCCGCCGGACTGACTGACCAGGCGCGCCCGCACGAATCGCGCGCGCACCAGGATCTGCCGCCGCTCGCCGTTGACGTTGGTGCTCGTGTCAATCGTGGCGTAGCTGGCGTCCGCATCCTGATCCGCTGCCTGGAGCACCACGTTTGCGCTCGTGGGGGCGGAGGCGAAACTCGTTTGCCAGGAGATTTGCCGGCTCTGGTCGGCGCGGGCGCCGGTGAACGACGGCAGCGCGAACTGGATGCTGGATTGCGGCGGCGCGGGCGATTCGGAGTTGAACGCGAATACCACGTCGCCCGAGTCGATGATGAATGGTGCTGCGGTGCTGTTGTAGTTTGGCATCGGAGACCTCGCAAGAAATCAGAATCGTCCGGTGGCGCCCGGCGGCCCGGCCGCGGACAGACATCACGCGGAACTGCGGAGAATCGCGGAGAGCATGGTGCGCGCCCAGGCGCATCCCTCATAAATCTGGACGGCCAGATATGCCCCGGTTCGGGCGGAAAGCCCGCGGAGCGGAACGGTGTGCTTCATCCGCAGCACGCGGGGATAGACCACATAGTCGGCCACGCCTGCCGCAATCAACCGGCGGCGCTCGGCGTGACTGATGTGCGTGTGGCTCCCGTCGCTGCACGAGTGGCGGTGGACCTCGCGGGGGGTCCAGTGGACCGGAACCAGGCAGATCGGTTGGCGTGCCATTGGGGTACCTTTCTGCGAGCGGCGGCCGGGACAGGTATGCGCGACGGCCGGAAAGCCGGCTGCGCGAAGACACCCGTGCGCGACCTGTGCGCCGCTGCGTTTAACGCCGCCGGCGAACCCGATGCGAGCCAGCTTTCGGCCAACCGGGTATTACGCGGCGCCCGGGAAACCATTGAAACTCCCGGGCTTGTACTTCGTTACCTGGTCACTTCCCCTTCCCTGCCTTCCCCTTCATCCCCTTCTTCCACCTCGCCGGAACCTCCATTCCAGATTGCCCAGAACGGCGAGGCATCCACGGCTTCGAGCTCCGGCTGGCCCTCCGGGGGATCCTCCGGGTGGCCGCTGCACGCGCTGCACATGGGCGACTATCCGCCGATGGGCAGGACGGTAGAGGCGCCGGTGGGTGAGTCGCCGGGCGGGGCCGGAGAGATTTCCACAGGTAAAACTTGTTTTGCACAGACCGCCAAATCTGTTACACTTGCGGGACGTGGCGTTGATATAACCATCGCCCGTATACCAGGGGACTCCCAATGACTCGGTTTTCTGAACCTCCTGTGGAATACCTTCGGGAATGTTCCAATACTTCCCTTCGCTACTTCGAGATGTCCAAACTGGAACACGTGGCCAACCTCCGCCGCGAACTCGGTGTCTTGCTTGACAAACTGATGGAGGAATCGGCCCTCGCGCTTTTCGCGCGATGGATGCTCGAAAAGCGCTCGAAACCCTCGGCTCCGTGCAGAAACGGACGCGGGCAGGAATCCGAGGGATCGAAACAGGCTCACCGCGTGCTGGAGCAGTTCTTCAGCCTGGCGCCGCTGGTTGCAGAGGGGGGCGTCGCGGCGAAGGCTCCGGCGGGCCAGCCTCCCGGCGACGTCTCTGCACGGGCCGAACTGGGCGGCAGCCCGAGCGGCTCCGGCGGCGGGGACGATGCGGGCCGAGCCCAGGCGCCTGGGGAGCGCAGCGCCGGCCGGTCGCAAAGGCATGTGGAGCGTCGCCATGGTCGCGGGAATCGGATACCTGGCCGGACCGACGCCGGGGGGCGGGACTGGCTGTAGAGTGGCCAGCGCGGGCGCCAGGCCCTCGGATGAGGCCGATTGCCAGTCCCGCCAGTCGTGTTTGGATCCCGGTCTCAGGGCGTCCTCCTTATGTTTCCGAAACCCTTTAGATATTAGAGGACACATATAACTGCTTGTCTTCTAGAGGCGGAAGTCGCACGCGAGACACTGCTCCCCGCAACGGGTGTTAGCGGACGGAAATCCGCCGGCGGGCATGCAGCGTGCGACGGGGTGGAATGATGAGCGGCGGAATCAGGCGGCCGGGGATTTCGGCCGCGGCCAGGGTTCGAGAAGCTGCTCTTTGCGGTAGAGAAGCGAGTTGATGTTGTAGGTGGCCAGCTCGAAGCCGTGTCCGTGGGTGATGGCGTCCGTGGGACACGCTTCCACGCAGTAGCCGCAGAAGATGCAG
>DATJYJ010000221.1:0-7356 GCA_035578025.1 Verrucomicrobiia bacterium | reverse complement strand
ATAGCGGAACGATGCGAGCGAGTAATGGGCTGCGGTGACACCCAAAGCATGCAGCGAGGGGCCATATAAATCGCCAGTGGTGAAACTGCCATTGGCGGCCACGTTGGCGAAACGGACCAGCGAGTGCATGACCGCCAACTGACGCGGGTGGTCGGGTCGGGCTGAGATCTGCTGCGGCGCTGAGCAATCAGAGTCCGGGCAAGGTGCCGCGCCTCCGCCCCGGAGCAAGCCGCACGAACGCCTCCGCGGCCGCCACACCGGCCTCGCGCCCGCGGAAGTCTTCCATGATCTGGTGGTGGTTGCGGTAGATGGCCTCGCCGTCCTGGCTCTTGTGCGCAAACAGCGCCGACTTTTTCTTCTCCCTCACCGCGCTGATGTCCACGTAGTCCGTGGGGTGAAAATTCAAAGTTTGCGACCCGGCATTGACCTCGTAATAATAAAGGTCGAACTTGCGGCCCGAGGCCAGCCAGGCACGGAAGGCGAGAGTGCCGGCTGCCTGGTGGTCCAGGTGAGTATCGATGGGCCACTGGGTGAGCACCACGTCGGGATTCTCGGCGGCAATCAGGCCCCGCAGCGATTCCGCGGCCTTCGCGTCCACCACCGTGGCGCCGTCGATCTGCCCGGCGAAGACCGCCCTCGCGCCCAGAATCTTGCACGCCGCCTCGCACTCGGCGGAGCGGATCCGAGCTGCCTCCTCGTGGCTCTTCCCGGCGATGCCTGCCTCGCCGCGCGTCAGATAAAGGATGGTGACCGCATGCCCCAGCGCCGCGTAGCGGGCGAGGGTGCCGCCGCAGCCGGATTCCGGGTCGTCGGGATGGCCCCCCACGCACACCACGCGGAGGCGCGGCTGGGAAGGCTCCTGCGCGGAAAGTAGCGCCCCCCCGGCGGCGGCAAACAACTGGCGGCGAGACGGCCGTGCGGAACGAAGCATGCGTCCAGCTTACAACCGGCTCGTCACTTGGGCATTGCCGACGTCACGAACTTCTCCAGGTCCGCGTGATACTTTGCCGCCGAGGGCTGGTCGATGTAGACCATGTGGCCTGCCTCGTAGTACCCGGTGGAGATGTTGTTCTTCTTCACCTCGTCCGACACCTTGAGGTGGGCCAGAGTCCATTCCACGGGGTAAAAGGGACACGCGAAGTCGTAGTACCCCATGCCCACGAAGAGCTTCATATGCGGGTTCTTGGAAAAGCCGGTCTCCAGGTTCACAACCGTGTTATATTCGCCGGACCAGGGTGGTGCGTTGCCCGACACGTAGTAGATATTGTCGTTCTTGTAATTCAGCTCGTTCCGCACATACGCTTCGAAAGCCGTCAGAAAACAGTTTTCAATATTCGCGTTGCTGAAATCGAAGCTCGTGGCATTCGCGCCGCCGTCGATCTGGTAACCTGCGAACCGCGAATCCAGGCGCGACGTCATCAGGTGAGTGTCGCGCAAAAGTTCCGTGCTGAACGGGCCGAGCGGGACCCGCAGGTCCAGGCTGCCGACGAAGGCCTTGGATAATCCCGTGTAGCGCGCCATTTCGGTGAGCACCTTCTCGCGCTGCGCCTGCGTGGCGCGCGCGCCATCGAACAGGTACTCCAGGTATTCGCCCGACGCAAATTCGCGCGCCTGCTTCGCCATCTGCTCCACCGAGAGCTTCTGGAGTTCCGCCGGCTGCTTCTTGTGATAGTGCGCCGTCATGATTTCCGTGGGAAGTGTCGCCAGTTGTCGCTGCTCGCCCGCGCTCGCATTGGAATCGATCACGGCCGAAAGGAGCATCACGCCGTTCAGCGGGATGTCCCGGTCGGTCAGGTAACCCGCCAGCCCCGCGGCGCGCGTCGTGCCGTAACTTTCGCCGCCCACGAAAATCGGCGAGCCCCACAGATTGTATTGGTTGAGGAAGCTACGGACGAATTCGCCGAAGGCCGCCAGGTCGTTCTCCACTCCGCCGAAATCCGCCCCGTACGCAGGACGGTCCGGTCGGCTGTAGCCCGTGCCCATCGCGTCGATGAACACCAGGTCGCCCGTATCCAGCAGGCAATTGGGATTGTCCACATAGGTATACGGCGGCGGCAGCGCCATGCCGTTCGATGCCATCTTCACCATCTTTGGCCCGAACGCGCCCATATGCAGCCAGATGGTGGCCGCCCCCGGTCCGCCATTGAACAGGAACCACACCGGCCGCTTGGATTTGTCGGTCACGCCTTTCTTCGCGTAATAAATGTAGAAGAGGTGTCCCTGCGTCGCGCCGGTGGTCGCGTGGCGAATCGGCATGAAGCCGACGTTGGCCGTGTACTCGATGGCCTGTCCGTGCAGGGTGATTTTGTGCTCCGTGACGATAGGCTGCGTGGGATACGTGACCGGCTGCATTTCTTCCGCGCCGTAGTTGAAGCGGTAAAATCCGTTCGTCGCCCCGGTGGTGGCGCCCCGTCCGCGCCCCTGCGCGGATGCCGCGATGGCCGTGACACCCATCAACACTGCCAGGATCCAGAGTCTTTGAAATCGTCTGTGTAATCTCATGCCGTCATTCCTTTCGCCTCACCGTGCGCTTGGAGCCAGGAAGCTCGCCAGGTCGTCGTGCAGTTTCACAATCGCCTTGGAGTCGAGGTAGGGCATCTGCCCCGCTTCCAGGTGACTCACCGTGATGTTGTGAGCGCGCACTTCGGGCGAAACGTTTAAGTGAGCCAGGGTATGCTCCGTCGCGTAGAATGGAGCGTTCAGGTCGAAGTAGTTCACCGCCACAAACAGGCGGAGGTTCGGCTTGCGGGCGAATGCCGTAGACAGGCTGGCGCTGTCGTTCCCGGTGGAGGTGAATCCGCTGACGCCGCCGCTCATGAGGTAGAAGATTCCGTTGCCGGCTTTGAATGTAAGTTCTTTGCGCAGGTAGTCCTCGTAAGCCGTCAGGAAGCCTCCGGAGAGGCTGCTCAGGTTGAAGTCGATCGGCTCCGCCGGCACCGGGCCAAAGCCTCCGCGGCCGCCGCGCCCTCCGCCGGGCGTCGTCGGCACAAAACCCGTCACGCGCGCGTCCGAGTACGAAAGGCCCCGCTGCTGATCGCGCATCAGCTCGCTCGTGAACCTCTCCAGCGCCACGCGCAGGTCGTTGCTCACCAGGAATCCCTTGGAGAATCCGGTCAATCGCGCCAGGTCGGCAACTACCTTGGCGCGTTCCTCGGCCGTCATGCGGTCTCCCTTGTAGAGCGCATGCAGGTATTCGCGCGAAGCGAATTGCCGCGCCTGGCCGGCAATCTGTTCCGATCCCATGCGGTTCAGCTCGGGCCCGAGTTTCTTGTGGTGCCACGCGGTCATGACGATACTCGGCAGCAAGGTGATGTATTGGGTATCGCCTGCCTGGGCATCCGGGTTCATGGTCATCGATAGCAGCACGACACCGTGCACCGGGACCTGATGCTCCAGAAGATAGTTCGCCAGGCTCGCTGCGCGTCCCGTGGCCAGGTCCTCGCCGGCCACGAAGAGCCGCGACGATCTGCGGTCGTAGCGGTTGATGAAGCTGCGCACGAACTCGCCCAGGGACGCCGTATCGGCGGCGGTATTCCAGAATGCCGGACCGCGATCCGGACGCTCCGGTCTGCTGAAGGCCGTGCCGATGGGATTCACAAAAACCAGGTCCGCCTGTGCCAGCAGCGTGCTTGGATTGTCGGCCCACCCGTACGAGGGGGCCTCCGTGTCACTCATGGGCTTCATTCGCTTGGGCCCCAGGCCGCCCAGGTCCTGCCATGCCGCGGAAACACCCGGAGCGCCGCCCAGGAAGAACACCAAAGCCCGGGTCGATGGGTCGGTCACCTCTTCCTTTGCGTAGAACGTGTAAAAGAGGCGTCCTTCCGATTGCCCGGTCGTGGCGTTGTAGAGCGGCAGGTAGCCGGCCCGGGTCGTGTACGCTAGCGCCTGCCCATTGATGGAGATCTTCTGGTGAGTTTCGGCCGGTGCGGCGTCGGTGAAGCTCGGCCCGGCGCCTGCCGCGGGATCGAAGGTGTAAAACTCGAGAGCGCCGGTCGCGCCTCGGCCGCCTGCGTTCCCGGTGGTCCCAGTCTGCTGCCCTCCTGGTTGAGAACCGGGGACGCCCCGGCCCTGGCGTCCTCCTTGAGCCGGCGCAACCAATGGGACCGCCAACAGGCATACCGCGACGCTGATCGACCGATATCGTTTCATGTTCCTCTTTCCTTGGTTCGCAAAAGAGGTATTGTACAAGGGCCGCACCGGACGTGCGCATGGGTTTTTGTAGGGCAGGCCTCCCGGCCTGCCCAGCGCCGCAGGGGCGTTCCGACCGAGGTACTCAGACGCAGGGGCCGGCGTCCGGCCCACCAAGGCGCTGAATCAGTTCACGCGCTTGCGCGCCGATACCAGGGACATGCGCGGCGCCAGAGCTAACACCCCGGGATTCCTTGCCGCGCTCTCCATTTCCGTAACCGTGCGCTGCAACTCCTCCGAAGTAATCAAACCGGCCTCGACGAATGCGGGCCCGGCCTCCTCCACGCTCCATTTCAAGAGGAGGCCGGTTGATCCGGCTCGCTCTGAAGGCTGATGGACGTTCACGTTCGTGATTGTGAAACCCGCATCTGCGACGAGATGCCACAGGCGGTTGCCAACAGAATAGTCCACGCCCCGAGTCGGTGCCAGCCGGCTGAACAACTCCCCGAATACGTCGAGGGGTGTTGGCGGAACACTGCACGCAGAGGCCAGGTCTCCGTCCTCCACTACCAGGATCCCTCCCGGTTTCAGGATGCGCCACATCTCTCCGAGACACACAGCCGGATCCTTCAAATGGAGCAGCAAGAACCGGCAATACGCAAGATCGAACTGGTTTGCGGCCAGTCCCGTCTTGCAGGCGTCGGCCGCCATGAACCTTACATTCGTAAATCCCTCGGCCGCGGACAAGCGGCCGGCTTCTTCGATCTGTGCTTTGTGCAAATCGATCCCCGTAACGCTGCCCGACGGACCGACCAGTGCCGCAAGCAACCGGGTCGTGGCGCCTGGGCCGCAGCCGAAGTCGGCAACGGTCATCCCCTCTGAGATTCCGGCATCGACAAGGACCTGCTGGCCCATGGGCGAGTAGATTTCGTGCAGCACCTTGAGCCGCCCGACAGTGTCGGCTCCGGTCGCCAGTGCGTAGGCGGCAGGCCCAAATGGATTCGTTCGTGACATACACCCTCCGAAATGGTCATTCTCTTTTTCACGCGCAAAACAACGTGAAAATCGAAAGGCGTATGACGAATCGATATCGAATTTTACAAGTTACGGCGTTGGCACACTGAACAACCCGCCCAAAGATCGTCCCTCGGTTCCGGATTGGATGGAGCCAGGTGTCAGTCATTTTCCCTTGTGATGCGTGCCAGCCACCCGATGATTCCCTCGGGCCCCAGGTTGGTTTCGAGCTTCTTCATCTCGATCGAGTCGATCCGCCAGCCGCCACGGAAACTCTGCCGGATCTCCTGCTGCCTGACACGCCGCGGGCCGAATTCGCCGGGCTGATGCTCGCTGAAGCACAGCATGAAGTAACGCGTGCCGGGCCGCGTCACAGCTTTGAGGCCTTCGACATACGCCGCCCGATCTTCGTCGCTGAAAACGTGGAACAAGCCGCTGTCGAGCACCGTATCGAACTGCTCGCCCATCGAGGCCAGGTCGAGCGCGTTGTGGACCAGGAAGCGAACGTTCAGCCCCCGCTCCCGAGCTTTGCGTCTCGCGATTTCGATGGCCGCGGGAGAGCTGTCGATGCCGGCGGCTTCCACGCCGCGCTGCGCCGCCATCAACGCATGCTCGCCGGTGCCGCAGCCGATATCCAGGACGCTCCCGCGCAGCTCCCCGTCATCGGCGAGGGCCTGGAATGCGGGCTGCGGCCTGCCGATATCCCACGGAGGTGTCCCGGCGTACATCTCGTTGAACTCTCTGGCTGTATGCAGGCTTCGACGAGGAGATTCGCTCATAGGTAGATTTTGACGCGGCGCTGGCATTGCCGTAGCCCCGCTTTGCCGGCAGGCCTTGATCCCCTTCACCCTTGATCCTGCGGGCCTCAGGTGAGAGAAAGCATATCACGCGCATCGCCCGGGCGGCCGATATCTCCGGTACCCGCAGTCCGTTCACAGTCAATTTCCACTGAAAACAAACCACTTACTCTCCGCTCTCTTGCACCCCCGCGCTATCATGGAACTAAGAGGGCCTTATCTTGAACCCTATGACTATTCGTCGCTCCATCCCCGCGCCCCTCACGCCGCCCCTCTCCGCAGCGCGCAACCGCGGATTACAAAACGAACCTAGAAGTCTTTTGTTATCAACAAAGCCCCTCAAGAACGAACCTACGCCACCCCGCCACCCCGCCCGCCCCCGGCTGTATACTGGTTCCACGATGCACCTCAGAGGAGCCCTGTGCGCTCTGCTTGTCTTCGCGGCCCGCGGCCACGCACAAGTGCAGTTCAATCGCGATATCCGGCCCATCATGTCCGAAACCTGCTTCCGCTGCCACGGCCCGGACAAGAGTTCCCGCATGGCCGGCATGCGCCTCGATATCCGCGACGAAGCCCTCAAGCCCACCGCCCGCGGCGTCACCCCCATCGTCCCCGGCGACCCTGACAAGAGTGCCATCATCCAGCGAATCTTCGCCGCCGGCCCGCGCATCATGCCGCCCGCCTTCGCCCACAAGGAGCTCACCCAGGCGCAGAAGGAAACCATCCGCCGCTGGGTCGCCGAAGGCGCCAAATACGAAGGCCACTGGGCCTATCAGCCCATCCGCCGCCCCGAGGTCCCCGCCGGCGTCAACCCCATCGACTACTTCATCGGCGAGCGCCTCGCCCGCGCCGGCCTCCACTTCTCCCCCGAAGCCGATCGCCGCACCCTGATCCGCCGCGTCACCCTCGACCTCACCGGCCTGCCGCCCACGCCCGATGAGGTCGCCGCGTTCGTCAAGGACGGCGACTACGAAAAGCTCGTCGATCGCCTCATGGCCTCGCCCCGCTACGCCGAGCAGCAGGCCATGCACTGGCTCGATGCCGTGCGCTACGCCGACACTTGCGGCTTCCACGGCGATAACGCCTTCCCCGCTTGGCCCTATCGCGATTACGTCCTGCGCGCCTTCCGCGACAACAAGCCCTTCGATCAGTTCACCCGCGAGCAGCTCGCCGGCGACCTCATCCCCAACGCAACGCCCGAGCAGAAAGTCGCCTCCGCCTACAACCGCCTCACCCGCACCTCCGCCGAAGGCGGCCTTCAGCCCAAGGAGTACCTCGCCAAGTACGCCGCCGATCGCGTCCGCACCACCGTCGCCATCTGGATGGGCAGCACCCTCGGCTGCGCAGAGTGCCACGACCATAAGTTCGACCCCTTCACCTCGCGCGACTTCTACTCCATGAAGGCCTTCTTCGCCGA
>DATJYJ010000220.1:0-5313 GCA_035578025.1 Verrucomicrobiia bacterium | reverse complement strand
AGGCTCTGCTCCTCAAGGTCCGCGACCAGCGGGGCAGGCTCGACATTCTTGTCAATAATGCGTGGGGAGGCTATGAGGGCGAGCGGCTCTTGCCGGCGTACTTCTGGCAGGCGCCGCTCCGGCTTTGGGATGGAATGTTCGAGCGCGGGCTGAAGGCTCACCTTTTCGCCACGTATTTCGCAATTCCGCTGATGATCGAATCCGCCTCCCAGGCGAGGAGTCCACGAGCACCCGGGCTGATTGTCAGCACCGTTGCATGGGACCACGACAAATACATCGGGAACTTCTACGATGTCGCCAAGCATTCGATCGTTCGCCTGATGTGGGGCTTGGCAATGGAGCTTCGACAGCACCGGATCGCGACGGTTGCCCTGGCCCCCGGGTTCATGCGCACCGAGAGGGTCATGTCGCATGCGGGCGGAGAGACGGACTGGAAGAAGGTCCCTTGGCTGAAAAAGAGTGAATCCCCGGAGTACCTTGGCCGCGCCGTAGCGGCGCTGGCTGCCGATGCACGCTTGATGCGCAGGTCGGGAGAGGCATTCCACGTCGGCGAACTGGCTCGCGAATACGGATTCACCGACACGGACGGCAGGCGCGTGCCCCCGTTCATCATCCGCGAGTCATTCTTGCAGATGCTCAAGAAGTTCCAGAAGGCGAGCCGCGGTTGATTGCGCGGCGCCACATTCAAAGTCCGGAACTGAACTGATAGGATAGTGGGGCTGCGTCCGCCGGAGGGGCTCTCGGGCGGCTTCCTATGGCATACATACCCGGCATCGAGCACGACTTGTTTCTCAGTTATGCCCACGAGGACATGGAGTGGGTGAGCGCGCTCCAGGAGCAGCTTAGCGAGCGGTTGCTGCACCGGCTGGGGTGGGAGTGCGACGTCTGGCAGGACAAGAACAAGCTGCTGACGGGGCAGAACCTGCCCGAGGCGCTCCATACAGCCATCCGGACATCGGCGGCGTTCATCACGGTTCTGTCGCGAAGCTATCAGGGCTCCGAATGGTGCGAAAAAGAACTCGGGGCTTTTTTGGATGCGGTGGATCGGAACGGTGGCATGGAGACGGGAGGCTACGGCCGCGTTCTGAAGGTGGTCAAATTCCCGTGGCGCAACAACGCCCACCTCGGCTTTTACAGCCAATACCTCGACGTGCCGTTCTTCGACCGCGACACCAGGACCGGGCAGGAGCGCGAATATAAGGACACCTCCGAGCGTTTCCACAAAGCCGTCGACAAGCTGAGCTTTCACATCGAGAAACTGTTCGACGCCATGTTGCGCGGCATGGAGAAGGTATTCGTCGCGCGAACGGCCGCCGACGCCGCCGAAGAGCGGGAAGCCATCATTCGCGAGATCCGGGCTGCGGGACACGCCATCTCGCCGCCGCCCGACGGGCGCATACCACGAGGTCTCGATCGCAAGACCCTGCGCGAATACATCGACGAGACCCGCATCACCGTCCACGTCCTGGGGCGCGACTTCGAGAGCGACACCCGGGACGAGATCGACCTCGCCATCGAGGCCGAAAAGAAGCTGGTCTTTTGCCTTGTGCGTGGCCACGAATCGGCCACCGGCCAGCAGCGCGAGCTGATCGACGGGATTCGCGAGAACAAACGGAATCTGCCCGAAGGAAAGTGGGCGCTTCTGGAGAGCCGTTCCCCCGCCGTGCTGCGCCAGGACCTGATCGGCCTGCTGGCGCCGGCGCGGCCCACCGCTGCAGCGCAGGACAATGCGGCGCGCGTTTATCTGCTCTGCGATCCGACCACGCCCGAGGACGTGGGATTCGCCCGCGAGGTGCAGGGGAGAATCTGGGACAGGGAACGCATCCCGGTGGAGGTGCCTCCGGCGCCGGCCGAAACACTCTCGCCCGCCGCGCAGCACGAGCGTCTGCTGCGCGAGTGCAACGGCCTGCTCCTCTACTACGAGAAAGCCCCCGCCAAGTGGTACGCGCGCAACTTCGGCGATCTGCTGACCGCTGAGGACCTGGCGGGACGCCGCGAGCTCAAGTCGAAAGCCATGCTGGTCGGCGGGTCGAACATCGCCTACCCCGGCCTGACCGTGATTCAGCGGAGCGATCCGTTCGACCTGGGGCAGCTCGAGCCGTTCCTGGCTCCGTTGCGCGCCGTCACCAGTGGATCCGGCGGGGCGGCCCATGCCGGCTGAAGCAGCGGGCGCCGCTTTCCCCGGCGCACCCGACCCGTTCCCGGGCCTGCGCCCGTTCGAAAGCAGCGAGGAGGCGATTTTCCGCGGACGCCAGCAGCACACCGACGAGCTGCTGCGGCGCCTGGCCGCGCACCGCTTTCTGGCAGTGGTGGGAACATCGGGCAGCGGCAAAAGCTCCCTGGTGCGGGCCGGGCTGCTGCCGGCCCTGGATCGCGGATATCTCGCGGGCGCGACGTCGCGCTGGCGGATCGCCGTCATGCGCCCCGGCATGGCGCCCATCGAGAACCTGGCGGAGGCGTTGCGCGACCCCGACGCCCTCGGCGCCGCCGATGCCGCCAAACTCCGGTCGAGCCGCCTTGGTTTGGTCGAAGCGGTGCGCGACGCCAAGCTCGCGCCGGGCGAGAGCCTGCTGGTGGTGGCGGATCAGTTCGAGGAGGTTTTCCGCTACCAGCGCCGCATGAGCGAGATCGATGGCGGCGCGGAGGCCGCGCTCTTCGTGAGCCTGCTGCTGACGGCGGCGGAGCGCCCCGACGCTCCGGTCTACGTCGTGCTCACCATGCGGTCGGATTTCCTTGGAGACTGCGCGCAGTTCCCCGGGTTGCCCGAAGCGCTGAGCGAAAGCCAGTACCTGATTCCGAGGCTGACGCGCGAGCAGCGGCGGCAGGCGATCGAGGAGCCCCTGCGGCTGTTCCGGGCGGGCATCGCGCCGCGGCTTGTGGAGCAGTTGCTGAACGATTCAGGCGATGAGCTGGGCGATCCCGCGGCCATCTCCAGTTACCGCGGCGGCGCGCCCGACACGCTCCCAGTGCTTCAGCACGCCTTGATGCGCACGTACCAGGAATGGAAGCAGCTTCCGCCGGACGAAGCCAACCCGCGCATCGATCTGGCGCAGTATGCCGCGGCCGGGCGCATGGCGTCGGCGCTGGGCCGGCATGCGGAACACGTGTTCACCCAGGATCTCGACGATACCGGGCGGATGTGGACGCAGCGCATTTTCCGCTGCGTGACCACCACGGAAATGGGCCGGCCGGTCAGGCGCCCGACGCCGCTGGCGGACCTGTATGAGATCGTGGGCGCACGCCAGGAGGACCGGGCCAAGATCGGCGAAGTGCTGGCTCTTTTCGGGCGGGAGGAGAACTCTTTTCTGCGCGTGAACCGCGACACCAGCGTCGATCTCTCCCACGAGAGCCTCATCTGGAAGTGGCCGCGGCTGAGCCGCTGGGTCGCGGCCGAGGCGGCGGGCGCTGAGTTGTACGGTGCCCTGGTGAAGGATGCGCCGGGCGAGGCGACCTGGGGCGAGCCGAAGCTCTCTGCCGCGCTCGAGACGCGGCGTGCCGACGCCTGGAACACGGCGTGGGCCCATCAATACTGCGCCGGCCGGTTCGAAGACGTGGAGGCGTTCCTCGACCGGAGCCGCAAAGCGGTCCGCAAGCAGAAGTTGATTCGGTGGTTTGGGGTCGGCGCGGCTGCGGTCGTGGTGGTTCTGGGAGTCATTGCGTCGTTGCTGTTCCACGAGAATTCCCTGGAGCGCCAGCAGGTGGCGGCGCTGAAAGAGCTGAATGACAGAAGCGCCAAGGACCTGGAAGCGCGCAAGCGAAACATCAAGGAGCAGGAAGACCGGATCGCCGGCTTGAACGCCAGGGAGGGTTCCACCAAGGATGAGCGCGACCGCATAGCCAAGGAGAAGGCGGATGCGGAGGCCCGGCTGAAGCAGTACCAGGACGAAACGCAAAAGCAGCAGGCCGCGCAGGCGCGACAATCGACCGACATCGTGGCCAGTGTGAAGACTCTTCAGAACCGGCTGGACGCGGAGATCCAGAAGCGGAAGGATGCGGAGAGCAGGCTGGCGCAACTTGAGGCCAAGGGGCCCTCAGGGGTCGCTGGCGGCGGAGTGGCGGCTGCGCCGGTGCCGCCGCGGATCGTCACGTTTGATGCCGAGCCAGCTTCGATCGAGCGGGATAACTCAGCCACACTTCGATGGTCGGTGCAGAATGCCAACGCTATCTCCATCGATCATGGACTGGGGGCGGTGGCGGCTAATGGGAATATTCGCGTGTTTCCTGGCGATACGACCACTTACACCCTGACTGCGAAAGGCCTTGGCGGCGCGCAATCGCACACCGTCACGGTGCGTGTGAATGCGCCGCCAGACGATCCTCGGCGGCCGGAGGGGCCTGTTGCTGCACGCGGCTCGTCCAAACCACAGCCCGCGAACGTGCAAACCCGCGTGAACCCCAAGGACGGCCTATCCTACGTCTGGATTCCGCCCGGCAAGTTCATCATGGGCTGCTCGCCCGGCGATAAGCAGTGCGTCCCCAATGAGAAGCCGCCTCACGAAGTTACTATTACCCGCGGTTTCTGGCTAGGGCAAACAGAAGTCACCCAGGGTGCCTACGCGCGGTTCGCCGTCACCGGCAGGAAGCGCGCGCCCATAAGTCCCGACCTGCCCGCGGGCGACCTGCGTTGGGATGATGCCAGGCAGTACTGCGAATGGGCCGGAATGCGCCTGCCAACCGAGGCTGAGTGGGAATATGCTGCCCGCGCTGGCACAACCGGCCCGCGATACGGCGACCTTGACGCGATCGCGTGGTACAACGTTAACGGCACTGTGAACTTTCACCCGCCCCGTGGAAAGGAGCCGAACCCCTGGGGGCTGTACGATATGCTCGGCAACATGCGGGAGTGGGTCGCGGATTGGTATGACGAGAGATACTACGATCGAAGCGTACCGCGAGATCCGGCCGGACCTGCGCGCGGCGCAGTTCGTGTTCTCCGCGGCAGCTCAGTGTACGAAATTCCGGCGCAACTCCGCGCCTCGTACCGTGGCTGGGACAAACCAAACGTGGCTTTTCCTACTTACGGATGCCGCTGCGCCGGCGACCTGCGTTAGCCAGAGCGCCTCACTCGCCGGCCGCCTTCGTCAGCGCCGCCGCATCCCACGCCCCGCCCGTCGTCACCTGCCGCGGCGCGAGCGACCGCGCGATCTGCGGCAGGTCCGCCACCGCCAGCGCGCCCGCCACAACATTCGCCGGCGGGCACGTCGCGTTCTCGTCCTCCGCCACGCTCCGCCACGACGCCAGGTGCCGCGCCAGGTACACCTTCGCCACGCGAGGCTCCAGCGCCGCCGCGCATAGCGCCGGCACCGTCATCCT
>DATJYJ010000219.1:0-4751 GCA_035578025.1 Verrucomicrobiia bacterium | reverse complement strand
GTTGTTGCAGAGGCGGCAGAGGCCGAGCTTGTCCTTGACGTCGAGCATGGCCTGCGCCAGGTGCTCGGCATCCTCGCGGCTGGCGCGGAGCACGTGGAACGCGAGGCGCTGCGCGCTCTTCTGGCCGATGCCGGGCAGGCGCTTGAATTCGGTAATGAGCCGCGCGAGGGGTTCGGCGAAATCGGGCATCGCTTAGAAGAGCCCCGGAGGCAGGCCCATACCGCCGAGCATGCCGCCCATCTTCTGCTGGATCATGCCGTCCACTTTCTTGACGGCTTCGTTGCACGCGGCCACGATCATGTCCTGGAGCATCTCGACATCGCCGGCGACTTCGGGATCGATCTTGACGGAGAGCAGGTTCTTCTGACCGTCCATGGTGACAGTGACCATTCCGCCGCCCGCGGTGGCATCGACGCGGATCTGGGCGATTTCCTGCTGGAGCTTCTCCTGCATCTGCTGCGCCTGGCGCATCATCTGCTGCATGTTGCCGGGTAGTTTCACTGGTCTACTCCTTGAGGTTGCGAACTTTGCGGACGTCCCCTCCGAAGACTTCGCGGAAGCGCTGCACTTCCGGGTTGGAAAGCGCACGGCCGGCCACGTCGTCGGCGGCCGGGGGGGCGGGCTCGCCAACGGGCGAGTGGGCCGGGGGACGGGGGTCGGGTGACGTGAGTGCTTCCGCTTCGCCAGCCGTGAATCTCACGCGAAGCGCGCGCCCGAAGGCCTCGCGCACGGCATCTTCAAACGCGCGATCGCGGAAATAAAGGCTGTAGGACTTGGGAGCGACCACGTTCAGATCGCCGCCGGAAAGGGTAAGGGCGGCGTGCTCGACGGCGTCGGCAAGGTGGGCCTGGTTGCGTTCGTGCAGCAGTTGGAAGAGGCGCTCGCGCGGATCGCCGGCCGTGATCGGCGCGGGCTCGGGCTGGGGGGCGAGCGCGTTGGCGCCGGAATTCTGCGGCTCGGGAGGACGGGCGGCGGATTTCTTGACGCGGTCCAGTTCGAATGGGGAAGGACCGGTGCGAGGGGCCGGGGGCCGGGGACCGGGGGCCGGGGGAAGAGGCGCAGGTGTCGATGGGGCAAGCCCGGCTAACGCTTCCTCGATCGGCTGCAGGCGGCCGGCTTGCACCAGGCGGACCAGGCCGATTTCGAGATGGAAGCGCGGCTGGAGCGAAAACTGGAGATCCTTGAAGAGATCCAGCGAGAGCGAGAGATAACGCGTCAGGTCTTCTTCGGAAAAACGGTTGGCGATTTCCGCGAGGCGCTGGCGCTGTGCCGCGCTGGCCGCGATCAGGCGCGTGTCGGCGCCGGCGATCCGCGCCACCAGCAGGTTGCGGAAATAGCGCGCCAGTTCCCGCGCGAAGTGCTGGAGATTGTGGCCGTTTCGTTCCAGCTCGTCGACCACCTCCAGCATGCGGCGTGAATCGCCCGCGGCGAGGGCCTCCGAAACCTGCTCGAGCGATTCCAGCGAGAACGCGCCCAACAGCGCGCGCACCTCGGCGGCATTCAGTTTCGAACCGCAGCACGCGATCGCCTGGTCGAGCGCGGAGAGCGAATCGCGCACGCTGCCTTCCCCGGCGGCGGCCAGAACGGCGAGCACTTCGGAATCGGCCTCGATGCCTTCCTGCCCGCAGATCCAGGCCATGCGCGCGGTCAGGTCTTCGAAATCCACGCTGCGAAAACTGAAGTGCTGGCAGCGCGAGGCGATGGTCGCCGGAATCTTGTGCGCTTCCGTCGTGCAGAGCACGAACACGGCCCACTCCGGCGGCTCTTCGATGGTCTTGAGCAGGGCGTTGAAGGCCTCGTTGGTGATCTGGTGGGCTTCGTCGATGATGAAGATCTTGTAGCGGTCGCGCGCCGGCTGGTAGCGGACGTTCTCGCGCAGCTCGCGCATCTCGTTGATGCCGCGGTTGGAGGCGGCGTCGATTTCGATCACGTCCACGGTGCCGCCGGAGGTGATCTCGCGGCAGCTCGCGCACTCGCCGCAGGGCGCGGCGGTGGGGCCCTTGATGCAATTCAGGCAGCGCGCCAGGATGCGCGCCACGGTGGTCTTGCCGGTGCCGCGCTGGCCCGAAAAGATGTAGCCGTGGGCGATGCGCTGCTGCGCGATGGCGTTCTCCAGGGTGGTCTTCACGTGATCCTGGTTGACCACGTCGGCAAAGGTCTGGGGCCGGTATTTGCGGGCGATTACCTGGTACATGGGCGGGCAACAATGCCAGGCCCCGGGTGATCCGCGGCACACGTCCTAACCGCTACCGTTGCTTCCTTCCGGACCTGGCGGGGTTTGCGGCCGGAGCGTTGCACGGAGCCCGAGACCTGACAAGCAACCATCGTAGCATGCGGTCAAAACGCGCCTCACCGGGTGAAGATGGTCACGTCGACGTTCATGCCGGGCCGCAGGATCAACCCGTCGGTCTGGTCCACCAGAATCTTGACCGGAATGCGCTGCACCACCTTCACGAAGTTTCCGGTGGCATTCTCGGGCGGTAGCAGGCTCATGCGCGAGCCGGTGGCGCCGGCGATGGAATCCACGTGTCCGGTGACCGACCGGCCGTACATATCCACGTGGATTTCGGCCTTCTGGCCAGGCTGCACGTTCGCCAGCTGCGTTTCTTTGAAGTTGGCGATGACCCAGGTATCGCGCAGCGGGATGATCGCCATCAGGCTCTGGCCCGGCTGCACGATCTGTCCCATCTCGACGCTCTTGCGCGTGACCACGCCATCCAGCGGCGCGGCGATCGTGGTGTAGCTCAAGTCCAGCTCAGCGGCTTCCAGGCGGGCCCGCGCCGCCTCCACGGACGCCGATGCGCCTGAGACATCCGCCTTCCGGATATCCACCTGCTTGCGATTGGCGAGCGAGTTTTCCACCTGGGCTTTCGCCTGGGCCACGTGGGTCTGCGCCGCATCGAGCGCGGCCTTGCGGATTGCGGCTTCTTTCTGGGCCGAAGCCAATTTGTCCTCGGATGCCTTCAAATCGCTTTCCGCCACGCGCGCCGCCGCCAGGTAGGCGTCGTACTGCTGCTTCGAGATCTCGGCCTTGTCCAGCAGGGGCTTCATGCGCGCCAGGTCGGCCTGGGCGCGGTCGCTGCTGGCCTGCTTCGAGCGGATGTTGGCCTCGGCGTAAGCCAGATCCGCGGTGGATGCCTGTTCGTAGGCGGCGCGCGCACGTTCCACTTCGGCCAGCGCGCTTTCCAATTGAGCCGATGCCAGCGAGTTGCTGGATTGCGTGGTGTCGTTGACCCACGGAACCGCCGTCCGCGCCGATGAAAGCTGGCTTTCGGCCTGCAGCACTGCGGCCTTGGCGAGGTCCACTCGGGCCTGGTAATCGCGCGGATCGATGCGCACCAGCACCTGCCCCGCTTTCACCTCCTGGTTGTCCTGCACGGCCACTTCGACGACGTTGCCGGAAACTTTGGGCGCCACCGCGGTGACGTGGCCGTCAACATTGGCATCGTCCGAGGAGATCCGGTCGCGATAGTGCAGAAAAACGGCGTATGCGGCGGCCGCCAGGATCAGCAACAGCACCAGAACCACAACCAGCCTGGTGCTCAGGTTATTTCGAGAAGCCGCCGGAGGAGTTTCCACGGCCTCTTGCGTAGGTGTCACTTTGTCTCCATTATTCCACGACCACCGGGCCGCGCACCGGCGCAGTCTTCCGGATCATGAACATGAGCGGAATCACCAGCAGAAAGAGCACCCCCATCATCCAGAACACATCGCAGAATGCCAGCATGCCCGCCTGCCGCAGCATGGTGCCGTAGAGCATGCCCTGTGCTTTCGCGGCGGCATCGGGCGCGGAGGAACCGCCCGATCGCATGGCCGAGGCAATTCCCTCCAGGGCCTGCCGGTAACGGAAATCGTACGGGGTCAGGTGCGCGACCAGCACCGACTGGTGAAATTGCGTGCGCCGGGCCAGCATGGTGGTGGCCATGGCGATTCCCGAGCTGCCGCCGATGTTGCGCGCCAGGTTGAACAGGCCCGTGGCATAGTTGGTGCGCTCTTTCGGAATGTAGGCGAAGGCCGTGGTGCTGATGGGCACGAACAGAAACGCCATCCCCAGGCTCTGCACCATCCGGCTGATGACGGCGGTGCGGAAGTCGATCTGCAGGTTGAAGCCCGACATCAGAAACAGCCCCCCGGAACAGATGATCACGCCGAGAATCACCAGCCACCGGGCTTGCACCCTGCGGATCAGCTTGCCGACCATCGGCAGACAGACG
This sequence comes from Verrucomicrobiia bacterium, assembly GCA_035578025.1. Taxonomy (GTDB): domain Bacteria; phylum Acidobacteriota; class Terriglobia; order Bryobacterales; family Bryobacteraceae; genus Solibacter. The sequence continues at coordinate 537 of DATJYJ010000219.1, read as the reverse complement.
ATCACCACCAGGCCGCCGGGCGAGAGCACCATGCCGCTCAGCATGGCCGTGTATCCGGCCAGGGATTGAAGGAACATCGGCATGAGAGCAGTGCTGGCATACAGCACGAAACCGAGCACGAGCATGGAGAGCGTGGCCAGCGCGTAGTTGCGGTCTTTGAGAACGTGGAAGTCGATCACCGGCTCCTTCTGCCGCAGCTCCCAGAACACCACCGCGACCAGGCAGACCGCCATGATCACCGTCCAGGTAACGATGAAGTGCGAGCCGAACCAGTCTTCCTTCTGGCCTTCGTCCATCACGACCTCCAGAGCGCCGAGCCCGAGGGCCAGGAGTCCGAATCCGATGTAGTCGATTTTCAGACCGTCGCCGAACCGGCGCCGCGGCAGGTAGGGAGGGTCGAACACCAGCAGCCACGTCATCACCAGCGAGAGGATGCCGACCGGAATGTTGATGTAGAAGATCCACCGCCAGGTGTAGTTGTCGGTGATCCAGCCGCCGAGAGTAGGGCCGATGACGGGCGCCACCACCACGCCCATG
>DATJYJ010000218.1:0-3163 GCA_035578025.1 Verrucomicrobiia bacterium | reverse complement strand
ACATCCGGCACCATCCCACCGGTGGCTCGCGGACGTAACGTGATACATATGGATGGCCGCCATAGCGGAAAACATCCGCCGCCGGGAGTTACACTCGGCGGATTGGAGAACCAATGAGCTCGAAATTCCGATTTCTGATTGCGTGCGCGGCGCCGCTGCTCGCCCTGCACGCAGCCGATCAGCCCAGGATCGAATCGCGCAACGCGCCGGTCATCGCCAAAGACGGGCTCCGCTTCCGCGATCTGAACCGAAATGGTTCGCTGGACCGCTATGAAGACTGGCGCCTCCCCGTGGACCAGCGCGTCGCCGACCTCGTCTCCAAAATGACCCTGGAAGAGAAGGCCGGCCTCATGATCCACTCTTCCCTGGCCGGCTTCACCGGTCCCAACGGCGAGGTGCTGGGCCTGCCCGCGGCCGGTGGGCGGGGCGGCCCGGGGCGCGGCGGCCCACCTCCGTCGAACGCCAATCGCGCCTTCCAGGGCCGCGCCAACCAGAACCACGTCGAGCCCATGGGCAGCGCCAATCCCAAGCAACTCGTCGCGGAACGAAACGTCCGCTACATCCTGGTCCGGCCCAACGCCGGCGAGCCGCCGGAGATCACCGCGAAGTTTCACAACGGGCTGCAGGAGATGGCGGAGGCAAGCCGTCTCGGCATCCCCATCGTCTTCAGCACCGACCCGCGGCACGGCGCGGGCCGCGGCGGCTCCGGCAAGCCGGTGATCTCGCAGTGGCCGGACCAGCTCGGGCTGGCCGCCGCTCGCGATCCGGAGCTGGTGCGCCAGTTCGGCCAGATCGCGGCCAAAGAACTGCGCGCCATCGGCATTCACTGCCTGCTCGGCCCCATGGCCGACACCGCAACCGAGCCCCGCTGGAACCGCATCAACGGCACCTTCGGCGAGGATGCCAACCTGAACGCCACGCTCATCAAGGCGTTCGTCGAAGGATTCCAGGGCAAGCAGCTCGGTCCCCAGAGCGTGATGACCGTCACCAAGCATTTCCCCGGCGACGGGCCGGTCAAGGACGGCTACGACGGCCACAACAATTACGGCAAGTGGACCATTTACCCCGGCAACCAGTTCGACTACCACCTGATTCCGTTCCGCGCCGCGCTGGAGGCCAAGACCGGCGGCATCATGGGCGGCTACTTCATTCCCGTGGGCCGCGACACCGTCGCCATCAATTTCTCCAAAGCCATGATCGACGGTCTGCTCCGCGAAAAGATGGGCTTTCAGGGCCTGGTCGTGACCGACTGGCTGCGCAACATGCCCTGGGGCGTGGAGAAGCTCTCGGAAAAAGAGCGCCAGAAGATGATCGTGCTTGCGGGAGTCGATCAGATCGGCGGCGATAACGACCCCGGCGTGATCCTGGCGAACGTCAAGGACGGCGGCATCCCGATGGCGGTCATCGACGCCGCCGCCCGGCGGATCCTGCGGCCGGTGTTTCAGTTGGGGTTGTTCGAAGATCCATACGTCGATCCGGATCGCGCCAGGACCATCGTGGCCGGCGACGAGTTCCTGGCCGCGGGATACGCCGCGCAGGTCCGGTCTACCGTGCTGTTGAAGAACAGCGGCGTGCTGCCCGCGGCGCCCGGCAAGAAGATCTACGTCGAAGGCATCTCCCGCGAGGAGGCCGCGAAGTTCGGCACCGTGGTCGACGACCCCAAGGCTGCCGACCTCGCAATTCTGCGCGTGGCCAGCCCGGCTACTACCTATCCGTACGGCGGAGCCTTTGCCATCGGTGCGGGACGGGGCGGTTCGGCGCCCGCGCCACCGCCGCCGGTCGCCACCTACGGCATCACGCTCGCCTACGGCAACGCGGCCAACTGGACCGTGCTGGAAAGCATCCGCAAAGTCGTTGCGTCCGGCACTCCGACGGTCGTGGTGGTCAACATGGACAAGCCGGTGATCCTCACCGAATTCATCGATAGTGTCGCCGGAGTGTTCGGCGCTTTCGGGGCCGGCGACTCCGCGCTTCTCGATGTGGTGTTCGGCAAGGCCGGCCCCACCGGAAAGTTGCCGTTCGACCTGCCGAGCGACATGCCGAGCGTCATGGCGCAGGCGGCCGACGTGCCCTTCGATATGGACGACCCGCTGTTCAAGTTCGGGTTCGGGCTGGCCTATAGCCGGTGACGCGAATGAAACCAATCCTGCTTGCGGCATTCATCGCGCTCTGCGGCCTCGCGCCTTCGCCGGCGGCCGTGGTCATCAGGAATCTGCAGGTGGAGTACCGGAGCACTCCGCTGGGGATCGACGTAGCCCGGCCCCGGTTCAGTTGGCAGATGGCCGCCACGGACCGCGAGCGCGGCTGCGCGCAGACCGCTTACGAAATCGAGGTGAAAGATCCCAAAGGCGCCGTGCTGTGGGATTCGAAGCGCACCGAATCCTCAAACTCGCTGGCCATCCCGTATGCCGGCGCTCCGCTCAAGGCCGCCACCCGCTATGCCTGGACGGTCAGTGTGTGGGACCAGGCGGCGGCGAAACACGCCGCCGGCTCGTGGTTCGAAACCGGTCTGATGGACCCCAGGCCGGGTTCGAGCGCATGGGCCGGCGCCCAGTGGATCGGCGGCGGGAACCAGGACCTGGTGCTGTATTCTCCGTATCTCGCGATCTTCGATGTAAGTTACGGTCTTACTATCGCCCCGGGCAGCAGCCGCGCGAGTTTCGTCTATGGCGCCAACGACTCGCGCCTGATGGATAAGTACAAGAACATTTACCAGGTGGCCAACGCCAAAGACCAGAGTTATATCAAGCTGGAGCTGGATATCTCCCGCGTCGATGGCACGCCGGACGGCAAAGCCAAACTTCACGTCTATCGCGCCGGATACAAAGATACCGACAATCCGGCACAACCTGTCAAGACTTTCGATATATCGAGCGAAGTGATCAGTAACACGAACAAGAATGCCGAACACGTCATCGAGTTCCGCAGCGCGTTCGGGCAGATCTCGCTTTCCATCGACGGCAGTACCAGCTTCGCGGGCGGCACGGTGCCTCAGGCCGGGTTCGGCGGGCGCGGCGGCGCCGCCAATTCACTCAACCTGAATCCCGTCGGTTCGGGAGGCAATTACATCGCGTTCGGCATGCTCTGCGATATCGGATTCGCCGTGGAGCCCGGCCAGAATGCCGCGTTCCGCGAGGTCACGGTGCGCAACAGCCGTTCCCCC
>DATJYJ010000217.1:0-31755 GCA_035578025.1 Verrucomicrobiia bacterium | reverse complement strand
CCGCTGAAACAGCCGGTGGAGATCGCCGGGCCGGTGCGGGTGTCGCTGTGGGTATCGACCAGCGCGCGCGACACCGACTTCACGGCCAAGCTGGTCGACGTGTTCCCGGATGGCACGGCGCGCAACCTTACCGACGGCATTCTGCGCCTGCGCTATCGGAGCTCGCTGGAGAAGCCGGAACTGGCGCGCCCCGGCGAAGTCTACCCCGTCTCGATCGACGCCGGCGTCATAAGCAACGTGTTCCTGAAGGACCATCGCATCCGGCTGGAAGTGTCGAGCAGCAACTTCCCGCGCTTCGACCGCAATCCGAACACGGGAAATCTGGTCGCCGACGCGCGCCGGCTGATGAAGGCCAGCCAGACGGTGTTCCACGACGGGGCGCATCCTTCGTGCCTGACTGTGATGGTGATGAGGTAGTGGTTTACCTGCGCGACAGGTCCCTCAGATAGAGATCCTTGAACCGCATGTTGCCCTCGCCGCCGGAGTGCAGTTGCAGGGCGATGCCGCCGTCGAACGACTTGGGCCTCGGGTCGGTGAAATCGATGACCGTCACGCCGTTCAGAATGCACACCATGTGGTTGCCTTCCACCTTCATGAGCATGTCGTTCCAGTCGGTGGGGCGCATGACATATTCGTACTCGGGCGAAGGCCAGGCGATCCAGCCGCGGTCGTCGCCGTAAAGGCCGCCGGTGTGGTGGTTGAGGTTGCGGTCGATTTCGAACTGCATGCCCTGCGACACGTCGACCGTTCCGGGCTTGAAACGCGTGTGGAAGTAGATGCCGCTGTTTCCCGGGCCTTCGCACTTGTAGCGCAGCGAGAGCCAGAAGTCCTTGTAGTCCTTCTCGGTCATGAGGTAGCCGTATTGTTTGCTCACGCCCTGGCCGTGGATGGTGCCGTCCTCGACCGTCCACTGCTCGTTGCCGACCTTGACCCAGCCGGTCAGGTCCTTGCCGTTGAATAGCGAAATCCACTGCTCATTGGGCAGGAGGTCGCGCTTGCCCTGCGGCGTTTGTGCGAGAAAGATCGCCGGCGCGATCAATGTGGCGGCGAGAATGAGTTTGCGCATGAAGACGGTTCTATCATAAAGTGCATGGTTCCGCGAATCACGGCACGTCCTTTCTTCCGCCCCGAAACGGCGGCGCTTCGCTACCTTCCGGAGTCGCCGCGGATGGTGGGCGGGCAACTGATGTGGGTCTCGATTCAGCACGGCCCGGATAGCAAGCAAGGCGGGCTGAACATTCTGGACCCGGTGACGCGCGTCAACCGGCATCATCCGCTGCCGGGGCGCCCCGGCTTCATCGGCGAAAGCGGACGGCCGGGAGAGCTGGTGATCGGACTCGAACGCCGGCTGGTGCTCTACGACGTCGAAACCCGGCAAGTCACGGCTACGCTGGCCGAAATACCCGGCAATCCGCGGGTGATCATCAACGACGGTATCGTGATTCCGGGAGGCGCAATCTTCGGCACCAAGGATCTGCAATTCCAGGATCCGATCGCGGCGCTGTATCGTTTCGACTTCGGCACCGGCGAGCTGCGCGAACTGCGCGGCGGCCAGGTGTGCAGCAACGGCAAGTTCCTGCGCGATGGCGTGCTGGTCGATATCGACAGCCAGCCCCGCACCATCACAGAGTACGCTTTCGACGGCGGGAGCCTGCACCCGCTGCGGTTGATTGTGCCGCCGGAATCGCTGCCGGCGATCCCGGACGGCCTGCGCCCCACGCCGGACGGTGCAAGCATCGTGGTGGCCTTCGTCAACCTGGATGCCGGCCGGGACGGCCTGGCACAGGAGATCCGCCTCTCGGACGGCGCGGTGCTGGCGGAGTGGCTCTTCCCCGGCGCGCCGCGGGTCACTTGCCCGGAGCTCGCAACGCTCGACGGCGAGCCGTGCTGGTTCTTTACCACCGCGGCCGAGGGCATGTCGGAAGAAGAACTCCCGCTGGCTCCCGAAGCGGGGACGATCTTTGTGGCGCCGGCTACATCCGGTCACTAGTCGGCGGAACGACGCCTTTCAGCCGCATGTAGGGCGAAATGTAGCCGTACATCTCCTGAATGTGCATGTTGTTATTGATCAGCACGGAGAGCTTGGACACCTGCTGTCCGCCCCGGCCGGCCACCATTTCCATGGCGGTCTTGTCGTTCAGCGAGTCCCACGCGGCGTCGCAGGCGTCGAAGGAGGCTTTGAGCGCGGCGACCAGGTCTGCCTTGGAGGTCTTGCCCTGGGCCGGGTTGGGTTTGCGCTCGCCGGTGAGGGCGCTGCATCCGCCGGTTTGCCCGGCGATGTGGGCGATGCGCTCGCCGAAGCTCTGCATCTCCGGAGTGGGCTTGAAGCTGTACGCATCTTCGGGCATTTTTTCGGCGGCTTTGACCAGGTTGGTCTTGAGGCGATTGTAGGCGGCCTTCTGCTCGGCGATCACGGGGTTGCTCTGGGCGAACATGGCGCAGGCGGCAGCAAGGGTGATGAGGGACGCTCGGATCACGTGTGTATCTCCTCGTGACATTCTACTTCAGGTCTCGCAACGCGAGCTGCGCGGACCGCAAATAAACAACGGTCCGCGCCACCCTGGGGGCACACTATAATCACCCCATGGGCAAATTTGCAACTCTGCTCCTGGCAATGGCCGGCGCGCTGTCCGCGGCGCGCTACGGCATCGAGAATATCGGAAAGATCGTCCGCCTCACCGACCCGCAGATCGCGCCCGACGGCAAGTCCATCGCTCTGGTGGTCTCGCGCACCAACTACGAAGAAGACCGCTACGATCCCGAACTCGTGCTGATCGACGTGGTCACCCACGGGCAGCGCGTGCTCACGCGCGACCGGCGGGGAGTGAGCCAGGAGCGCTGGTCGCCCGACGGCACCAGGCTGGCGTTTCTGGCCACCGTCGACGGCAAGCCGCAGATCTTTGTGCTGCCGATGAACGGCGGTGAAGCCTGGCAGGTGACGAAATCGCCCACCGGCGTGCAGCAGTACGCCTGGCGGCCCGGTGCATCGAACGAGATCGCCTACGTGGCTTCGGACGAGCCTCCCAAGGTCACCGGCGAAGAGCGCCACAACCGCGCCTTCGAGATTCAGAACAATCACTTCCTGATTCAGGAAGCGCCCAAGCCGGGGCACGTCTGGCTGATCGCCGTGGATGGAAAGGCCGCGCCGAAACGGCTGACCTCCGGTTCCTGGACGCTTCCCGTGAGCCTGCCTCCTGGCGCGCCGTCATCGCCGCTGACGTGGTCGCCGGATGGCAAGCGGTTGGCCATCGTGAAAGTCATCAGCCCGTACACCGGCGATGGCGATAAGAGCGCGGTGCAACTGCTCGATGTCGATACCGGCAGCCTGCGCCCGCTAACCGGCCGGACACGCAACGAATCGCAGCCGCTGTTTTCGCCCGACGGCGCGCGGATCGCCCATTGGTATCCGCGCGACGGCGAGAGCAAGAATGTGAACGAAATCTACGTCGGGCCGGCAAACGGCGGCGATACGGCGAGCATCACCCGCGCGCTCGATCGCAACGTGCAGCGCTGCATCTGGATGCCGGACGGCCGGTCGATGCTGGTCAGCGCCAACGACGGCACGACCACCGGCCTGTGGATTCAGCCCCTCGAAGGCAGCGCGCGGCGCATCAACATGGGTAAGGTGGTGGCCACGGCGGCGTTCTGGCTGGATGCTTCGGTCGGTCCCAAGGGCGAAATCGCGGTCACTGGCAGCGAGCCCGAACGCCCGGCCGAGCTTTACTATCTCGCGTCGCCCGAGGCGCCCCTGCAGCGGCTGACCGATTTCAACCGCGATACGACTACCGTCGAGCTGGGCCGCACCGAGACCGTGCAGTGGGATAACGAGGGCTTCCATATGGACGGGGTAGTCACGTATCCCCCGGACTTCAGCCCTGGCAGGAAGTATCCGCTGGTGTTGTACGTCCACGGCGGCCCGCGTGCGGCGTCAAAGGAAGCGTTCTCCAGCCGGGCGCAGTTGCTGGCCGCGCAGGATTGGGTGGTGTTCGAGCCGAACTATCGCGGCAGCGACAACCTGGGGAACGCGTTTCAGTCGGCCATCTGGGGCGACTCCGGCGCGGGACCGGGACGCGACGTGATGGCCGGTGTGGCCCAGCTCGAAAAGCGCGGCTTCGTCGATTCCACGAAGATGGCCGTCTCCGGCTGGTCGTACGGCGGCTACATGACGACCTGGCTGCTCGGAAACTATCCCGACAAGTGGAAGGCCGCGGTCGCGGGCGCGGCGGTCACTGACTGGCTCGATCAGTACAACTACGGCGATTCCAACGTTCGCCGGGGCGCGGCGTTCGGCGGCTCGCCCTACACCGACCCCAAGCGCATGCAGCAGTTCCTGGAGCAGTCGCCCATCTATTATGTTTCGAAGATCAAGGCGCCGACGCTGATTCTCTCCGACACGGGCGATTTCCGCGTGCCGATCACGCAGTCCTACCAGCTCTATCACGCGCTGGTGGATAACGGCGTGCCCACGCAGTTCATCGCGTACCCGGTCACGGGCCACAGCCCCAACGATCCGGTTCACTCTCGCGACATCGACCGCCGCTGGATCGCCTGGCTGGGGCGGTACCTGTAGAGATTACTCCAGCATCACCTTTTTGCCCGTGCGTACGCTTTCGCGCGCGGCCTCGAGAATCTCGACCACGATTACGTTGTTCTCCAGCGAATTCAATCCCGACGGACGGAACTTGCCCCGCGCCACGCCGGTGAGGTAGGTAATCGAATCGCGCTCGGCGGCGGGCAGGGGCGCGGGAGTACGCGCCTCCTCGGCGCGCTGTTCGGGCAGGCGGACGCGCAAGCCGTTGCCGCCGATGGCGATCGCGTAGCCCTTCTCGCCGTAGACCTCGAAATCTTTGCGGCTGAAGGGCCAGTTCCACGAGGCTTGAATGATTCCCTGGGCGTTGGGCCACTGCACCAGGATGGTGGCTTCGTCATCCACTCGCGCGTAAATCGCAGGCTTGTTGGTATGAGCCAGGGCCACCACCGACTGCGGGCGCCGGTTGTCGAGCATCCAGGTCATGAGGTTTGCGCCGTAGCAACCGAAGTCGAAGAGCGCGCCCGCGCCGTTCTTGACGGGATCGGTGAGCCAGGCGAGGAACTCGGGCTGCACGTGAATCTCTTTGGGGCCTTCGTGGCCGTCCATGGCCACCATCTTGCGAATTTCGCCCGGCGTTTTCTGCTCCTTGAACAGTTTCCAGATCTCGCCGTGGCTGGGATACCAGGTGGTCTCGTAGTTCACCATCACCGGGATGCCGCCGGTCTGCGCGGCTTTCTCGATCGCGCGCGCCTGCGCCACTGTGGTAGCCAGCGGCTTCTCCATCATCACGGGAGTGTGCCGCCGCGCGCACGCCTCGACCACGGCGGCGTGACCGTAGGTGCTGGTGAACGTGGCCACGGCTTCGGGCCGGGCGCGCTCGAGCATCGCGTCGAGCTGATCAAACAAAATGTTCGGCGCCAGTCCGTAAGTCTTGGCGTAGCTGGCTCGCAACGCAGGGTCGGGGTCGAACACGCCCACGATCTGTACGTCTGCGCGCGCCTTGGCACTGCGCAGGAAACCGGAGACGTGGCCGTGCTCGAGTCCGGCGATGGCCAGGCGCAGCGGCGCGTCTTGCGCGAGCGCCGGCAGGCCCACCACTGCAAAAAGTAGAAATGAGCGCAACATTACCGCATCATATCCGACTGCGCTAAGCTGTATCGCATGTTCGCCAAGCTGGCCCCGTTCCTGCTCGCCGCCGCGGCGGCGGCACAGCCGTTCGTCATCCGCACTTCGACCCTGATCGATGGTAAGGGTCACGTCCTCAAAAACAAAGAACTGGTCATCGAGAACGGCCGGATTGCGCGCATTGCCGACGCGAAGCAGAAAGCGGCGATCGACCTCACGGGCCTGACCGTCATGCCAGGGTGGATCGACACACACGTGCATCCCACCTGGTACTTCAATAAGGAGGGCCGCCTGGAACAGGGGCCCGGGCGCGGCGGCAAGACCACGCCGCAGCAGGCCGCGCTCTACGCCGCCGCCAATCTCCAGGCGACGCTGATGGGCGGCTTCACCACCGTGCAGAGCGTGGGCGCCGAGCTCGATGGCGACCTTCGCGACCAGATCGCGCGCGGCGCTCTGACCGGCCCGCGGCTGATCACCTCGCTGCGCCAGATCAACGAAAACACCGGCGACCCCGACAAGATCCGCGCCTACGTACAGAAGATGAAGGCCGACGGCGCCGACCTGGTGAAGCTGTTCGCCACCGCCAGCATCCGCGACGGCGGCAAGATGACCATGACGGTGGAGCAAATCAACGCCACCTGTGGCGAGGCCAAAGCCCAGGGCTTTCGCTCGCTGGTGCACGCGCACTCAGCCGATGGCGCGCGCGCGGCGGTCATGGCCGGCTGCACCTCGATCGAGCACGGCACGTTTCTCGACGATTCCGTGCTCGAGCTGATGGCCCAGCGCGGCGTCTACTTCGACCCGAATTTTCTGGTGCTGCACAATTACCTGGACAACAAACCCAAGTTCCTCGGCATCGGCAACTACAACGAGGAGGGCTTCGCCTATATGGAAAAGGCCCTTCCCCTGGTGGCCGATGTGCTGAAGCGGGCGCGCGCGCACCACGTGAAGATCGTGCTCGGCACCGACGCCGTGGCCGGTTCGCACGGCCGCAATGCCGAAGAGTTCATCTACCGCGTGAAGGACGGCGGCGATAAACCGATGGACGTGCTGATGAGCGGCACCTCCGTGGCCGCCGAGTCGCTGGGGATGGCGGACCAGATCGGATCCATCGCCGAGGGCATGCAGGCCGACCTGGTGGCGGTGCAGGGTGATCCGCTCACCGATATCACCGCCGTTCGCCATGTGACGTTCGTGATGAAAGGCGGCAAGGTGGTGCGATGGCCGTAGTCCGGTCGATCAGTGTCCGCACGGTCCAGGTGCCGATGGCGCATCCTCACCGGACCGCCAGCGGAGCCGTGACGGAATCGCCGCTGGTGCTGACGGACGTGCTCACCGACGACGGCGTCACCGGCCACAGCATCACGTTCACCTACACGGCCGCCGCGCTCAAACCGGTGGCCGACCTCATCTGCAACGCCGCACCGCTGGTTCAGGGCGATCCTCTCGCGCCCGTCGAAATCGCGCAGAAACTCGCGCGCCGGTTCCGCCTCTTGGGCACGCAGGGCCTGGTCGGCATGGCGCTGGCAGGCATCGACATGGCGTTGTGGGACGCCCTGGCGCGGACCCATCGGGTGTCGCTGGCGCGCCTGCTGGGCGGCGCGGAGAAGCCGGTACAGGCCTACGGCGCGATCGGATACGACGGCGTCCGGGCCAGCGCCGCCTGCGCCGAGGATTGGGCGCGTCGGGGCTTCACCGGCGTCAAAGCGAAGATCGGCTATCCGACAGCGGCAGAGGACCTCGAGGTGCTGCGCGCCATCCGCTCGGCGGCGGGCCCGGAGATGGCGATCATGGTGGATTACAACCAGAGCCTCACCCCGGCGGATGCCGTCGAGCGCCTGCGCGCGCTGGACGATTTCGGCCTGACCTGGATCGAGGAGCCCACCCTGGCGCACGACCATCAGGGCCATGCGACAATCGCGCGCGAGATCCGCACGCCGATCCAGTGCGGCGAGAACTGGTGGGGCGTGCTCGACATGCGCCATGCCATCGAGGCAGGTGCCTGCGATTACATGATGCCCGACGTGATGAAGATCGGCGGCGTGACCGGCTGGATGCAGGCGGCCGCGCTCGGTGCCGCGCACGGCATCCGGCTTTCCAGCCATCTGTGGCCCGAGCTGAGCGCGCAGCTACTGTGTGTCACGCCGACCGCCCATTGGCTGGAGTACGCCGACTGGTGGAATCCCGTGGTGAAGGAGCCGCTCTGTATCGAGAACGGCATGGCGCAGACCGACGGTGTGACCGGCGCCGGCGTCGAGTGGGACGAAGACGCCCTGACGGTGCTCTATTCATAACGCAGCGCGGCCGTAGGATCGATCCGGGCGGCGCGCAGCGCGGGATGTAGCGCGGCAATCAGCGCCACCAGCGCCACCACCAGACTGGCCGCGAGGAAAGTCGTGGGATCGTCCGGCGCCACTCCGAAAAGCATCCCTTGGATCGCGCGGCGGCCCGCCCAGGCCAGCAGCCATCCCAGCGGCAGCGCGATCGCCATCCGCACGGCTACCTGACGCATCACCTGGCGCGCGACCAGCCATGGGGTGGCCCCCATCGCCATGCGGATGCCGAACTCCGGCGTGCGGCGGGCGACCGCGAACATGGTGACGCCAAAGAGCCCCGCCGCAGCCAGGAACAGGCCTAGCACTGCCAGCGAACCGGCGATAGTCGTGGTGAGTTCCTCGCCGCTGCGGGCCGCTCGCAGGTGCTGCTTCAGGGTGGTCACGGTCAGCGGGGTGAAGTCGCGCGCGGAACCGCGCATCAGCCGGCGGAGGCCTTCGGTGACCGTCTTCGGATCGCTCGAGGACGCGGCGAAGTACGTCATTTCCCGGTTGGGCATTTGTGCGAACGGGAAGTAGAAGTAGGGCTCCGTCGGCTCGCGCAGCCAGTTGGTTGGCCCATCCTCGACTATGCCCACAATCTGGCGGTCCTTACCCGCGATCCGCACCCATTGCCCCATTGGTTCGCCAGGCGCGAAGCGCCGGACCGCGGTTTCGTTCAGCATAGCCACCAGCGTGGACTGCGGGCCGTCGGCTTCCGTGAATGGCCGTCCGTGCAGCACACGGGCGCCGGTCACAGCGAAGTACCCGGGACTGACCTGGTTGTAGTGGAACTCCTGCCGCGGCTGTCCGGGAAATTCGACCCCCACCGTGGCCCCTCCCAGCGATCCCGAGAGCTGGGCACGGCGCGCCCACGCAACCCCCTCGATGCCGCGCGCCTGTGCCATCAGCGCGCCGAGTTCGGCGGTGCGCTCCCGCGACTCCCAGTGGCCGGCGATCAGGAGGAGCTTGCGATCCGGATCCATCGCCGGGCGCACCGCGGCAAGGTTTTGCAGGCTGCGCCAAAGGAGGCCCGACGCACAGGTAACGCCGGTCACCAAGGCCATCTGCACAATCACCAGGGCCGCCAGCCAGCGCGAGGACGAGGCGACTCGGGTGCTTTGCATCATCGGCAGAATGCGGCGGCGCCACGCGTCGGCCAGCGGGATCAGGGATCCGATGAGGGCGACCGCGACCAGGGCGGCGGAACTGAACATCAGTGTGCGGGCATCGACGTGAATATGGTAGTCGGTGTAGCGCTTGCCGCCGTAAAACAATGCCGGAGCCGCACGGATCAGCCAGAATGCCAATGCGAGGCCGAAAGCTGTGCCCGCCGCGCTCAGCAGCAGGCTTTCCGCCAGGTGTTCCGCCGCCAGATGGCGCCAGCCCGCGCCCAGCGCCAGCCGCACGCCGGTTTCGCGGCGGCGGCTCTCATTCTCCACCAGTCGCAGGTTCCCCAGGTTGGCGGCCGCGATCAGGACCAGCAGCACCACCACTCCCAGCATCACGGCATTGGATTTCAACTTGGCGGAGAGTCCGCTCTCGGTGAACCTCTCGATGCGGGCTTTGCGATCGGGACCGGCGGCCATGTTGTCCTTCTCCATTTGCCGCAGGATGCTCTCGCATTCCGCCCGCGCCAGAGCCGGGCTTGCGCCCGGACGCAGGCGGCCGAGCAGGTTGTAGTCGGCAAAGCGAATATCGCCGGCACTTCCCATGCCCATGGCGAACCAGGAATGCGCAGGAACGAACAGGTCGATCGCGACGCCGCGGTCAGTCCCGGTAAAGTCCACGGGAAGAATGCCGAGGATGCGGAGCGAGCCGCGTCCGACCAGCAGTGTTCGCCCGATGGCCGCCGGGTCGGACTGGAGCGCGTCGCGCCAATAGCGGTCCGAGATGACCACAGTGTCGAGGTTGTCACGATCGCGGTGAAACACACGCCCTGCCGAAGCCTCAACCCCGAGCAGGTCGAAGTAGTTCTCGCTGACCCCGGCGGTGATCGGGAAATCGTCGCGGTCCGGTAGCCGTACTCTGGGACCGCGGCGGTTTTCCGCCAGGATTCCGTCGAACGAGTGAGCGCGCTCGGCCAGGGTCTGATACTCGGGCCAGCTCATGGAATCGCCGCGGCCTTCCCGGGTGATGACGTCGATCCAGACCAGCCGTGCCGGATCGCGCACCGGAAGCTCGCGCAGGGCATAGGCGTCGAGGACGCTGAAACCGGCCGTGCTGAAGCCGGTGGCCAAGGCGAGAGACGCCGCCGCGAGAGCGGTCATCCCCGGTTTCCGGAACAGCGTCCGGAAGGCCTGGCCGAACGGACCGAATGTCCGGGCCATACTACATCTAAGACGTCACCAGGCGGCGCTGGGATGGAATTTTCGCCGGCAACACGCTCAATATCCCGCGTCGCCCGGCTCCACGTTGGTGTACCACGCACGCGTGCGCGGCGCCACCAGCATCTCCGCGGTCTTTTCGTTCCAGGCGAGATAGTGCGCCGTCTCCTTGTGCTTGGGCGCGGCCTCGGGGTTGCGATAGACCTCGTAGATGACGAAGCGGGTCGGATCATCCTGCTGCTGGAGGAAATCGAAACGGGCGATGCCCGGCTCTTTGGCGCTTTCCGTCGCGTTGACGCGCGAGGCCGCGATGAAAGCGTCCACGAACTCCGGCTTGACCTGGGCGTGAACAATGAGGATGTGCATACGCTCTATTCATGACTCAACCGCCGGCGGAATGTAAAGTAGTGAATTGAGACGGCCCCTTTCCAATCCGGCCCGCGACGCGGTGATCGCGGCGGCCGCGGCGCTGGTCTTTCTGGCCATCGCCGTGGCGGTACAGCGCGGCGCTGCCGATGGATTCGACCTCGCAATCCGTACGGCGATTCACGCCCAGGCCCGTCCGGCACTCACCGTGGTTATGGAAGGCCTCACGCAATCGGGCGGCGGCTGGATTCTCTGGCCGGTGGGAGCGCTGATCGTGGCCGCGCTCGTAGAGCGAAAGCGGAATCGCGACGCGTTGCTTTTCGCGATAGTTGTGCTGAGCGCGGAGGCCCTGAACGAATCGATGAAGCTGGTCTTCCACCGGCCGCGCCCGGAGCCGTTCTTCGGGTATCCGCTGCCGGACACCTACAGCTTTCCGAGCGGCCATTCCTTCCTCTCGTTCTGCTTCTACCTGGGCCTCGCGGAGATCCTGATCGACCCCGCGTGGACGCGTGCCCGCAAGCTGGCCGCCTGGGCGGCCGCGATCGTGCTGGTCTTACTAATCGGGTTCTCGCGCGTCTATCTGGGAGTGCATTATCCGACCGATGTGCTCGCGGGATACGCGGGGGCGATCGCCTGGACGGCCATCGCGAGAGCGGCGCATCATCGGTGGTGGGGATGAACGCCCCTGATATACTGAGGCTTACCCTCTCTTAAAGGTGTTTCCACATGTTTCGTAACAAGATTTCCCGTGCCCTTGTGGTCATTCTTGCGCTGGCCGGGGCCGCGCTGGCGCAGACCCTGCCGCAGGGCGTCACCAAGGTCACCAGCGTCGAAGGCATCACCGAGTACGCGCTTGCCAACGGGCTCCACGTGCTCCTGTTCCCCGATCCTTCGATGCCGAAGATCACCGTGAACATGACCTACATGGTCGGGTCGCGGTACGAGGGATACGGCGAAACCGGCATGGCCCACCTGCTGGAGCACTTGATGTTCAAGGAGACCAAGACCCGCAAGGACATCAAGCAGGAGCTCAAGGACCACGGCGCCGAAATGAACGGTTCTACTTCCTGGGACCGCACCAACTACTTCGAAACCATGACCGCCACCGACGAAAACCTCAAGTTCGGCCTCGAACTGGAAGCCGACCGCATGGTGAACGCCAAGATCGAAAAGCCGATTCTCGACACCGAAATGACGGTGGTGCGCAACGAATTCGAAATGCGGGAAAACAGCCCCGAAGGCATCATGATGGAGCGCGCCCTCGAACATGCCTACACGTGGCACAACTACGGAAAGCTGCCCATCGGCAACCGCTCGGATATCGAGAACGTGCCCATCAACCGGCTGGCGGCCTTCTACCAGAAGTATTACCAGCCCGATAACGCTCTGCTCACCATCGCGGGCAAGTTCGGTCCCGACAAGACGCTGGCGCAGGTGGCCCGGCTTTTCGGTCCGATTCCCAAGCCCACGCGGACACTGGAACAGCCCTACACCGTGGAACCCACCCAGGACGGCGAGCGCTCCGTCACGCTGCGCCGCGTGGGCGACACGCAGGGCTTGGCGGTGGTCTATCACGGCTCCGCGGGATCGCATCCCGATGACGCGCCGCTGAACGTGCTCGCCGGAGTCCTGGGCGACAACCCGTCGGGCCGCCTGTACAAGGCTCTGGTCGACAACAAGAAGGCGGTAGGAGTGTCGCTGGACATGAATGACATGCACGATCCCGGATTCCTGCTTGGGATGGTGCGCCTGCGGACCGACCAGTCGTTGGACGAGGCGCGCCAGATCCTGATCAAGACCGTCGAGAGTGTGGTCAACGAGCCGCCCACGAAAGAGGAAGTCGAGCGCCAGAAAACGCGGCTGCTGAAAAATATCGAGCTGGAAATGACCGATTCGCAGTCGGTGGCGCTGGATTTGAGCGAGTATTCTTCGCAGGGCGACTGGCGCCTGATGTTCCTCTTCCGCGACCGCATCAAGGCGGTCACGCCGGAAGACGTGCTGCGTGTGGCCAAGAACTACCTGAAGGAATCCAACCGCACGCTGGCCAGCTTCGTTCCCACCAAGAGCCCCGATCGCGCTGAAATCCCGGCAACCCCGGATATCGCCGCCGAGTTGAAGAACTACAAAGGCGGCGAAACCATCTCCGAAGGCGAGGCCTTCAACCCCACCCCCGCCAACATCGAAGCGCGCGTGGTGCGCAGTACACTGCCGGGCGGGATCAAGATGTCCCTGCTCTCGAAGAAGACCCGCGGCGGCACAGTGGTGGCCTCGGTCACCATCCGGTACGGCGATGAGAAATCGCTCTTCGGGAAATCGGCAATCGCCGGTATCACCGGCGGCATGCTGATGCGCGGGACGAAGAACAAGTCGCGCCAGCAGATCCAGGACGAGATGGACAACCTGAAGGCCCACATCAACGTCTCCGGCGGCGCCACCAGCGCCACCGCCAGCATTGAGACGGTGGAAGCCAACCTGCCGGGCGCGCTGAAACTGGCGGCCGAGATCCTGCGCGAGCCGTCCTTCCCCGACAACGAATTCGAGACCGTGCGGCAGCAGCGGATCGCCTCCGCCGAAGCCGGCAGGAGCGAGCCGCAGTCGCTGGCCTTCACCGAATACCAGCACCGCGTCAATCCCTATCCGCGCGGAGACGCGCGCTATGTTTCCACGGCCGACGAGCAGATCGAGGATCTGAAGAAGGTCACGCTCGACGACGTCCGCAAGTTCTACCAGCAGTTCTACGGCGCTAGCGTGGGCGAAATCAGCGTGTCCGGCCAGTTCAATGCCGTCGAGATCGGCAAGCTGGCCAACGAGCTGTTCGGAAACTGGAAGAGCCCCGGCAGCTACACCCGGCTGACCAACATGTACCACAAGGTGCAGCCGGAGGATAAAAAGATCGAAACGCCGGACAAGCAGAACGCCTTCTATATCGCCGGCGAGCCGGTCCAGATGAACGACGAAAACGCGGATTATGCCGCGATGGAGCTGGCCGATTACATGTTCGGCGGCAGCAGCCTGGGCACGCGCCTCTCGCGGCGCATTCGCGACAAGGAAGGCCTCAGCTACGTGGTGCAATCGCAATTTGTCGCGCCGGCGAAAGACGATGGCGCCAACTACCTGATGGTCGCAATCAGCGCTCCGCAGAACACGCCGAAAGTGGACGCAAGCCTGCGCGACGAGTTGGCCAAGACGTTGAAGGAAGGCTTTGCCGCGGACGAAGTGGCCGCCGCCAAGAAGGCGTGGCTGCAGGAGCAACTGATCAACCGCTCGCAGGACGGCGCCCTGGTCGGGCTGCTCTCCGCGCGCGCGCGTTTCGACCGCACGCTGCGCTTCGACGAATCGCTGGAAACGAAGGTGAGTGCGCTCACTGCCGAGCAGGTCTCCGCCGCGTTCCGCAAGTACGTCGACCCGGCGCAGTTGATTGTAGTGAAAGCCGGCGACTTCAAGAAGGCCGGAGTCTTACAGTGATTTGTGGAGCGGGCGATCGTCCTTCGTCGTCCGCTTCACTACCCCAACTGAATCTCCGGCGGCACTTCCGGGCTGAGCAGCGACGCGCCGCCATCCACGTAGATCACCTGACCGGTGATCCACCTCGCCTCTTCCGAGCAGAAGAGCGCCGCGGCATCGCCGATTACGAGCGCCGCACCACCGTACAAGGGTACACTCAACCTCGTCCGCGCGGGAACTGCGGGCGGCACGCGGCTTACTGCGTCAGGATCACCCGGTCGATGCAGAGCTTGTTGATTCCGGCTTGGGGGTCGGGACCGAAATCGCGGTAGCCCACCTGGACGTTGAGCTTCCGGAAGTACGCTTCCTTCAGTGTGTCGTACGCCAGGTTGTCGCTGGTCACGTTGCTGATCGGGGCGCCGGTGTGCGCGTCGGCGATGCGCACGATCACTGTCGGCCCGCTGGCCGGTTGAATCGCGAATACATAGAACTGTTCGCCGGGCTGTACCAGGATTTCATGCACCGTCCCAGTCACCCACGCCAAGGCCGGCAGCGCCGCCGGCTTGATGTCCAAGGCCAACTTCGGACTCATCTGGTTTTTTCTCCTGTTTTCGTGGCCGCGGCTCGACCACAATTCGGACCCGATTATGCGCTTTACGCGGTGACGCGTCAATCGGGAAGCCCCCTCGCAGGTGTACGGAATCGGACCTACTTTTTCAGTTTGCTGTGCAGGAATTTGCGCTGCAAGTCCGGCCAGAACTCGGACATCAGGTTGCCCATGACTCCTCCGAACAGGCTGGTCTCCACGCGGCCCGCCATCACGGTCCCCGTCCGGCTGGCGGAAGGATAGTACAGGTTGGAGGCCGCGATTCCCATGCTCGTGCCCAGCAGGTTCGAACTGTTGAATACGGGCCGGCCCTCGTCGTTGCGGCACACGAACAGGCGGGTCACCGAATACCAGACGCGCGGAGCAATTCCCGCGGAGGGGCCCTTGCGGAAGTATCGCGGATCCTGATGCAGCAGGTTGGCAAATACCCCGGCGCTGAACAGGTTCTGCGTGCCGAAATCCCCAATAGCCGCGCCGAAGCGTTTGCCGTAGTTGGACCAGCCTTCTCCATATTTCGGCGTCTGATTGTCGTGCTGCGAGAACGCGGCGGTCATGGCGGCGTTTGCAATGTTGAACGGATCGATACTCTCTCGGAAGGCCAGATTCCACTTTTGCGCGGGAGTCAGGGGTGCCACGGGCTGCGACGTGTCGCGGACCGTCTGGTAGTCGGGGATAACCTTGAGAATGCGGTCCTCGTTCAACGGAACCGCGACCGGCGCCGGAGCTATAGGCAGAATTTCGGCAGCGGCAGCGTCGCTCGTATCCTGCACGCAGGCGAACAGGCCCCCGCCGAGGCAAATGGTCCAAGCCGCCGCGACGAGGAAGCGCACGCCCGTAATCACCTCAAAAGGGAGACGGCCCGGCGAGAAGCGAAGTTACGAAATGGCTCTCATGAGCTATGTCCCGCGACGCAACTTCGAGCCACGTGACAGAATAGAAAAGTTGTGATCAATTGTCCGTCCTGCGAGATTGCGTTGCCCAACGGCACCCGCCGCTGTCCGATGTGCCAGCGCAACCTGGCCGTCCCGGTTCGCCTCATCGGCGGCGCCGCCGTACTTCTGCTGGTGCTGCTCCTGTTCGGGTTCCTGCGCTACTCCGGCCGGATCAAAAACAAGGTCGACGCCTTGGCGGTAACTCCGCCCGACGTCCTCGTGGCAACCCAGACCTTGGTGGCCAGGAGTCCGATGGTCAAGAACCCCACCGGCTTCAGCAATCTGTCGCAAACCAGCCTGGAGCACTGGGACGGCAGGCGCTGGCGCGTCTCCGGTTACTTCGACAGCCGTACCGAGGCGGGCGCCGCCATGCGCACCTTGTACTTCGCAGTGGTCCAGTACAACGGCCGGACCTGGGATTTGGAGGACCTGCAGCTGCAGAACGTGGAAGCTTCGCCCGCAGGCACTGGCCGCAAGTAACCCGATCAGTGCATCACCCAGCCGCCATCCACATTGAGCGTCTGGCCGGTCATGCCATCGCTCAATTCGCAGCAGAGGAACAGGCAGACGCGGGCAATGTCAAGCGGCATCAGACGTCGCTGCAGGCATTGGTGGGCCAGGAAATCGCGCGCCTGCTCTTCGGTTACCACCTTGGCTTCCGCCGCCGTCTTGATCGCGCCCGGCGTGATGCAGTTGATGTGGATGTTGTGCGGTCCCATCTCGCGGGCGAGCGACCGCGTCAGCCCGATCACGCCGCCCTTGGACGCCACGTAATGCGTCAGAGAGGCCATTCCAAGATGGAACGTAACCGAGGAAATGTTCACGATCTTACCCGACCCGCGGGCCACCATGTGCGGCAGCACCGCCTTCATGGAATGGAACATGCTCTTGAGATTGATGTCCTGCATCTCGTCCCAATCGGCCTCGGTCATTTCCAGGAAGGTCTGCCGCGGATAAATGCCCGCATTGTTGACTAGAACGTCGATGCGCCCGTGCCTCTCGATGGCGGCGGAGACCACGGCGGCGAAGTCCTCGGGCCGGCGCACGTCGCCGGAAAACCCGAATGCGGATGGCAGCGAGGACGCAACTGCGCGGCAGCCCTCCGGGTCGCGGTCCAACAAATAGACGTGTGCTCCCTGAGCCGAAAAAAGGCGGGCCACAGCTTCTCCGATTCCGGTCGCAGCCCCTGTGATGATCGCGATGCGGTTGTCTAAAAACACTGGTGGTATTCTATCGCACGCGGTGGTGCAATACGGCCAATGCTCCCGCATTCAGCCACTTTGATCGTGCCATGCCATAGATTCAAAGTGACTTGAAATTTGGCACGTGGTTTGCTCCAAATAGGGCAGGAGGTCGATATGAAAAAGACAATGTTGATTCTGGCTGCAGCGCTGATGACTCTGGCGCCGGTGAGCGCATCGGCCGCCGTGCGAGGATACGTGGCCGTCGGCCGTCCTTATTATGGCTGGTATGCGCCCTTCTGGGGCCCCTATTGGGGCTACGGCCCCGGATATTACGGGGCTTACTACGCTCACCCCAACGCCGGCGAGGTGAAGCTGGATACCAAGGTGAAAGACGCCCAGGTCTTCATCAACGGGTCGTACGCCGGAACCACCAAACAGAACAAGTCGATGTACCTGCGCTCGGGCACGTACAACCTCGAGATCCGTGAAGCCGGCCGCACCCAGTTCGCCGAGAAGATCTACGTAGTGCCCGGCAAGACTCTCAAGCTGCATCCCGAGCTCTAATCGATTAGCGCGCGGCGCGGACGATCGGTCTGTGTCGTCCGCGCGGCCGCGTGTAACAATCGCATTCCACCGCCGACGCGCGGGCGCAGCTTTACAATTCCGCTGTGGAGTTCTTCCCTCGTGTGTAATTCCCACCAAAATCGAGCCGCTTCGCCGCACCAGCCAACCGGGGGAATAGCATCCATTCGCCGGCCAGAGATGTTTGTGGCATCACCTTGGCGTGTGCCCTGCACGGTCCACCGGGGATGGCCTTCCTCGAGTGCGAATCCCGCATCGGACGGCGGGTGCTGCTTACCGACTCCGTGGTGCATGGTCTGCGCACGCTGGCAATCCGGGGATTCGTCGCCCTGCGGCGCCGCGGCATGGAAGTCGGCGGTATGCTGCTCGGAAATGCCGCCGGCGAGATGGTGCGCATCGACGGCTTCGTCGAGGTGCCCTGTGAACACCGGTACGGGCCCTCTTTCACCTTGAGCGAGGCCGACGAAGCCGAGCGCGGCCATCTCGTCGCCGTAAATGCCGGAAATGTGGTGGGCATATTTCGTAGCTTCACCAGCCGCGACCCGATGGTGGCGGATGGCGACGAGACCTTCGTGCGCGATCATTTCCCGCATGGGGAGTTCGTCTGCCTCCTGCTGAACCCCCTTTCGGCGGAAGAATGCGTAGCCACGGTACGCTTCTTCCGGGATGGGCAATTGCTCCCGAAGAGCGGGGAGCCATCGTTCGGTTTCGATGCCCGGCGCATGGGAGTGGTAGAAGCACCGGAGGAGGGAGTGACGCAAGTGCCTCGGGAGGAGATGGCGGCGGCGCCCGCTCCTGTGCTGCCCACGCCGTTCCGCCAAACCGAAGCCTGCGCCGAGCCCGGCCCTCCGGCGCAGGAGCCCGCCCGGCGCCCCGCGCGTTGGTGGATCCCGGTGATTGCCTGCCTGCTCTTGGGCATCCTGGGCGGCGGCATCTACTCGTGGAGGTCCTTGTACCACACGCCTCGCTGGGAACCGATCGGCCTCGACGCCAGCCCGGACGGCGCACGCCTCGTCTTTACCTGGGACACGAACGCATCGCCGGTGCGCGCCGCGGCCAGCGGCAGGCTGAACGTGACCGGCGGCGGCGTCTCCCGGGATATCGGCCTGGACGTCGGACAGATCCACGCGGGCAAGTACATCTACACGCCCGCTCACGACAACATGCTCCTCCGCTTGACCTTGGACGGTCCGTATGGCGCCGTCAGCGAGGCTGTCAGGCTGCGGACGGTGACGGCTGCCAATGCTCCCAATCCGGCGCAGTCTGCGCCGGCCGGCGAGGCGGACCGCAGCGCGTCGCCGCCTCCCGCGCCCTCGCCGTCGAACGTCGCGGCGCCCCCGGCGGTCGTCCGCGAGGTAAGGCCCAGGATTCCGGAAGGTATACGCGCCCGGATCGACTTACCCATCGTGATCCCGGTCGAGGTGGAGGTCAACTCGCAGGGCCGCGTGGTCCATGCCTCGGCTAACAAACAGACCGGCGACAGTTTGCATCGCTACCTGGCCGAGCAGGCCGAAAAGACCGCCCGGCAATGGCGGTTCCGGCCCGGCCGTACCAAGTCCGGCGCGCGCGTGGCGTCGAACAAGACCATTCAGTTTGTGTTCACCCACTGAGACCCGCCGCTCCCCACCTGCAAAATTTTGGGAATCCATCCCCCGGACAACCGAATCATTTTCGCGGATCGTGATGCTGAACGGTTCGAACCACTCCCGCTGTGGAGTATCGTAGGCAGTGTACGAATGTGACTGAGGAGGCTCACCGTGGGCAAGAACGATAAGCAGGCGAAGGTGGATGAAGAGCCTGCAAGCACCGGAAACGTTACGGCACAACGGGGAAACGGGGACGGGGCAGGCGCAAAAATCAAACCGACTTGTGTCGCCGGCGGCGTCTATGAGAAGGAACTGCGGCGGCTTCAGATCGAGCTGGTCAAGCTGCAGGAATGGGTGAAATTCAAGAAGCTGAAGGTCGTGGCCATCTTTGAAGGCCGCGACGCCGCGGGCAAGGGCGGCGTGATCAAGCGCATCACCGAGCCGATGAATCCGCGCGTCTGCCGTGTGGTGGCCTTGGGCGTTCCCACCGAAAGAGAAAAGACGCAGTGGTACTTCCAGCGCTACGTGCCGCATCTTCCGGCGGGCGGTGAGATCGTGCTCTTCGATCGAAGCTGGTACAACCGCGCCGGCGTCGAGCGCGTGATGGGCTTCTGCACCGAAGAGGAGTACATGGAATTCATGCACTCCTGTCCGGAATTCGAGCGGATGCTGGTGCGCTCCGGAATCCTGTTGATCAAGTACTGGTTCTCTGTAAGCGACGAGGAGCAGGAAAAGCGCTTTCAGTCGCGTCTCAAGGATCCGACCAAACGGTGGAAGCTCAGCCCGATGGACCTCGAATCGCGCAGCCGCTGGGTGGAATACTCGCGCGCCAAGGACCAGATGTTCAGCTTCACCGACATCAAACAGGCGCCCTGGTACGTGGTGAATGCCGACGACAAGGAGTGCGCGAGGCTCAACTGCATCCGCCATTTCCTGTCCCTGATCCCCTATAAGGATCTGACACCGGAGCCTGTCAAGCTGCCCAAGCGGGAGCGGGCAGCCTACGTCCGGCCGCCCATCACCGACCAGACTTTCGTACCGGAGTTCTACGGCCCTAAATGATCGCGAAGCATGAGTTTTTCTTTTTCGCGCTGAGTGTCGCCGTCCTGTGGCTCGCGGCGCAGGCAGGCACCTGCCTCCGGCGAAGGCTGGGTAAGATGCAGCAGGACGACCGCGACGATCTGACCATCGTCCTCACCGCCGGCCTGACCTTGCTCGGCCTGATCGTGGGTTTCAGTTTTTCCATGGCCGTGACCCGCTACAACCAGCGCAAGGACTACGAAGCGGCGGAGGCCAGCGCGATCCGCCTGGCATACCTCCGCGCGGAGCTGCTGCCGGCAGGCGACGCTGCCAGGGTGCGCGAGCTGCTGAAGGGATATGTAAGACAGCGAGTGCAGTTCTACTTGACCCACGATGAAGCCGGGCTCCAACAGATCTCCGCGGCCACTATCCAAACGCAAATGGAGTTGTGGAACGCGGCTCGGGCGCCCGCGGAGACCCGGCAGACATCCACGGTAACGCTGGCCATTGCGGGCGTGAACGACATATTGAACATGGAAGGGCTGACGCAAGCGGCCTGGTGGAACCGGATTCCGGTCGGAGGCTGGGCCCTCATGGCGGCGATCGCCGTCTGCTGCAATTTTCTGATCGGCTTTACCGCGCGGCGTGCGGAGGTAACCCGCAAGCGGTTCTTTGTGCTGCCGCTGCTGGTGTCGATCGCATTCTTTCTGGTCGCCGATATCGACAACCCGCGCCACGGCGTGATCGTCGTGCATCCGCTGAATCTGGAGAACGTTTCGCTCCTGCTCGGAGCGCGTTGATCGCCGGCCCTTCTCCAAGGAGATACCATGAACGGAAAACAGAAAGCGGTTCTAATCGCCGGATTCGTGCTGATTCTGGCCACGGGCGCATATCCGCCATGGATGCAATCCTGGCAATTCCCCACCGGGAGTGAAGACGCCTGGCACCGGATCGACAGGGGCGCGGAGGGTTACTCCTGGCTCTTCCAGCCTCCCGGGGTGCCCCACTGGGTGGACTCGAGCGTCCAGAAACCCGGCGATCCGGAAGTCAAAGACGACATGAAGAAGGTGCTGGTCTCATTGAGAACGCCCGGTACCTGGAGAGCGGAGATCGACCTGCGCCGCGTGTTGATCGAGTGGGGCATTATCCTGGCAGGCGTCCTCGCCGGCATCCTCGGACTTGCCCGCACCGGCGATCTGCGGAAAGCAGGCTGACCGGCCGGTCTCGGCGCCCTGCCGTGCGGTACAATCAAGCCGTACGCGGGATCTCGCGTCCTCCCTCCGTACTCCAACCAGGAGAATCTTCATGCGAACTCAGTGCTTGTGCTGCGCGGCATGGGCCGCCTCCTTCCTTGCGACGAACCTGATGGCGCAGTCGTTGCCCCCAGTCTCGATTGCGGTTCCCGTATCGGCGCAGGAGACTATGACCACCGGCATGGTCGGCATCACACTCAGCCAGACCGCCCGCCTCAACGTCCTGAATCTGAACCCGGTGCCTGTCTCCACCAATTTGCCGGCTTTGCCTGCGAACTGCAATGTCGAGATGCAATTCGTCGACACAAAGAACAATGTCCTGAAACAGAACACCGTCGCCAACTTCGCCCCTCAAACCGCCACTTCGCTGGACCTGAACGCAGCCACCACGAATATCTCGGGACCGACCGCACAACGCTCCCAAATCCGCGGCGTTGTGATCGTCAACCCTCCCACCACCTCTACGACTCCGTCGGCTCCCGGCCGCTGCAGCGTGGCGGTCACTCTGGAGGTCTTCGACAACACCAGCGGCAGCACCGTCTCCCTCACCACCGACGTCCACGTGATCGGCGTCAGCGGGATTCTGCCTCTTGTGATCAACACCGGAAATCGCGACTGAACGGTATTCCGGCACCCGGCCGCTGCCTGTAATCTCGGTCACTGCGGCAGCACGCAAAACAGGTCATCCTGAAGTCATGGATGTCTCCCTCCTGCCGGCGGAATGGCAGGAGGCATTCCGCCGCGACGGGGCCGAGGCGCCGACGTTTCCCGACCCGCTGCCCGAACGCCGTCTGGCGCGCCTCCTCGCCGCCTTCATCCTCACCGGTCTTTTCTTCATGGTCCTGCCGGGAACGGTCCTCGGCGTCTGGAACCTGGTCGGCATCAGCTCGCAACGGGAGATGGCCGCGGTTTCCGCGGCCTGGATACAAGCGCACGGGCACGCGCAGTTCTTCGGCTGGGTAGGGACCTTTATTCTCGGGATCTCGCTCTACACCCTGCCGAAGTTTCGCGGAGCACGGTGCCGTTCGATCCCCATGGGCTGGGCCGTTTGGGTAATGTGGAGCGCGGGTGTGGCGCTGCGCTGGCTCGCGGGTGTTCAACACTCCGTCCATCCGTGGCAATTTCGCATCGCAGCCGGCCTGGAGGTCGTCGCCGCCGCTCTCTTCCTCTGGCTGGTCAGCGCGCGCGGCCCAAAGCGCCGCGTCATTCAGCCCTGGGAGTTTCCGGTGTTCGCGGGCTTCGCATCGTTGATGCTGCTGCTCTTTTGGCAGGTCCTGATCGCCAGCCAGCCGCTTCCGTCGCCCGCCCTTCCCGCCGCCGCCGATCGCATCCTGATCTCGCTGGCGATATGGACATTCGCCCTCCCCGTGGTCGCGGGATACGCCGCAAAGCTGTTCCCCGGGCTGATCGGCGCTCCGCCGCCTCGTCCGGCGGGAATCCGGCTGGCTCTGACGGCGCTTCTGGCGTTGCTGGCTGCCGCCGCCGGCTTCGCACTCGAATGGCCCGCCGTGGCCGCCGCGTGCACATGCATCGCGGTGGCGGTCGTCGCGCGGTGGTTGCGGGTGTTCGATCCACAACAGGGAAAACCGAAGACCACCGGAGTCTACCCGCGGTACCCTCGGTTCGCCAGGGTAGCCTATGTATGGCTGGCCGTGTCTGCGCTGCTCGGCCTCGACGCTTCCCGGCCCGGCATGCTCGGCGCATCGCGTCATGCCTTCACGGTGGGATTCCTCGCAACTCTCATCTTCGCCGTCGGACCGCGCATCCTGCCCTCGTTCCTCAATAGCCGCGAGCTTTGGAGTGCCCGCCTGATGCATCTCTCGTTGGTGCTGATCACCGCGGGCTGCTCGCTCCGCGTGCTCGCCGAACCCCTGGCCTATGGCGGACTCGTGGACGCGGCGTGGAAGGTTCTACCGGTTTCCGCGTTCACCGAGTTGTCGGCGGTGCTGTTGTTCGGACTCAATATCGCGGCCAGCCTCGCGACACCGGTTCCCTCCTGGTTCGGCCGCAAACAGGTCAACGATCGGATGAGCGTCTACTGGCTGGTTTCGAGCTACGCCACCACTCGCCGGATCATGATCGCCAACGGACTGGTCACGCTGGCGAAAGTGGATGCGATTCCCAGGAGCCTGACCTTGCGCGATGCCGCCCTCGCCGATGGCGTGCCGCCCGAGACCCTCGTGGAGAAGCTCGGCGATTTCTTCGAGTCGCGCCTGCCGCGATCGCTGAGATCGGCCTGAGCGCGTAGCGTGCTAACCCGCGTACAAGCCCCGCGCCAGCTCCCAGTTGTACTGGAAGTTCTCCGCCGCCGGCATCCGTTGCGCGTTATAGATCATCAGCGGAACCTCCATCTCGTGCAGTGAGCCGTGCGCGCGATACTCGGGAGGCAGCGCCTCGAATTCCGAATCCAGCTCGCCGAACACCGTATCCCGGTCTCCGAGCACGACTAGGTCGCCGATCCGCGAAGCCATCAGATGGTAGCGCTTCACCGCCTCGCTTCTCGTCAGGACCGATTCGACACCCTCGAGGCCGGTCAGTGCTCCGGCTACCGCTTCAATTTCCGCGGGATGGTTGCAATATACCCAGGCGACTCCTCCATAACCGCGATGGTGCTTGAGGTACTTGTCCCGGTCCACGGAAATCGCGATGCGAATCGGATGGCTGCGGCGGGCGCAGGCCTTTTCCAGGTCCCAGCACCGCGTCTTGTGGTTCATCCCGTGGTCCGCCGTCAGCAGAAAGGCGGCATCGGGAGCGGCGGCTGCCGCCTCGCCGAGAAGCTCATCCAGCCGTGCCAGGTGCTCCTTTGATTCACGAGCTTCGGGAGGCCACGTGTGCATCGGGTAGTCCGTGGTGTGGATGTACAGGCAGCCCAGATCGCTGCGGCGCTGGAGCAGATCGATCGCGGCCGTCAGCAGCCAGTAGTTGATCTCCCGGCTGTAAATCTCTGGTGCCGGGCCCAGCCGCTCCACCCAGTCCTTCGGCGGCGTCTCGGCCGCCAGTACCAGATCGGTGCCGGCAGGCAATAGCGTAGTAGTTTTCTTCTTAGCGGAGAGTAACGCGGACTTCACGCCGTGTTTTTGCGCACGTTGAAACAGCGTCGGCGTCAACAGCAGGTCGGCGGTCTCCATGTACTCTTCGCGGCCGGTGCTGCTGTCGAAATAGGAATTTCCCGTGATGCCGTGCCGGTCGGGCCATACGCCGCAGCAGATCGAAGCGTTGTTGGTATTGGTCACCGAAGGCATCGTGCATTGCACGCGGCGATAAAGCCCCCGCTTGCGCCATTCAGCCAGGGTGGGCATGCGGCTTGCTTCCAGGTACTGGCTCCCGAATCCGTCGCACATCAGCACCACCGTGCGTTGCGGCGCCTGTCGGCAGAATGCGGGTGCGGCGGCCAGTGCCGCGGGTGATAGCAGAAATTGACGCCTGCTTAGCGGGCCAGAGGTCATGGCTCATGATAATAATCCGCACACCTGACCTGTCAAACCCCTTCCCGAAAAGGGGAGATGATGATAATCTCTCAGGACTGAACAGGAGGCAGGCATGTCGCCCAAATCGATGGCCGCGTTCTGCGGCTTCACACTGGCAGTCTTGACGTGGACCTTCGCAGCGGCACAGAATCGCGTTCCTGCGAGCAAAGGAGCGGTGAGTCCGGCGCTTCCGGAAGCGCCGGCTGGATTCGACAACAAGAGCAACGGCATGGTGGATGACGCAACCCATCAGGCTGACCAGGTGAAGTTCGACGAAGTGGAAGGCGTGCCTGACGGCCTGGGGCCGCTGTACAACGCGCAATCCTGCCGTGAGTGCCATCAGAATCCAACTTCGGGCGGCGGCAGCCAGGTCAGCGAGCTGCGCGTGGGACATCTCGGCCCGAACCACCAGTTTGTCAATCCGGATATCCCCATCGCGCGCGGCGCCCAGGTCATCTCCGGCCGCACGCTCGTGAACGATCGCGCCATTTGTCCCAACGCCGCGTTTCCCGATACCGAGATCCAGGAACGCGTCCCGGATAGCGAAACGGTCCGGACCACCCGAATTTCTCTAAGTCTCTTCGGCGACGGCTTTGTGGAAGCCCTGTCTGATCAGACCCTCATCGACCTTGCCCGCGACCAATGCAAGACCAGTCACGGCAAGGTCTGCGGCCTGGTGATTTATGTGCCGATCGTGGAAGCCCCGGGCCAGGCCGGTGTGGGCCGGTTCGGCTGGAAGAACCAGCACGCAAGCCTCCTGTCCTTCTCCGGCGACGCGTATTTGAACGAGATGGGGATCACCACACGCCTGTTCCCGGACGAGGTGACCAACCTCTGCAACACCGCAACCGAGCCCAACGACCAGCCCGGACCCGACGGCCTCGCCGATGTGGACCATTTCGCCCGCTTCGTGCGGGCATCCAAGGCGCCGGCCCGCGATCAGAAGCTCGCCGATACGCCGGCCGCCAAACGCGGCAGCGAGCTCTTCGGCAAAATCGGTTGCGCGGCCTGCCATGTTCCGACCCTTGCCACCGCCCCCGCCGGCACAAAAATCAATGGCGGCGCATTCGAAGTTCCGGCGGCGCTGGGGAGCCGGGCCTTCCATCCCTACGGCGACTACCTGCTGCACGACGTTGGAACGGGTGATGGGATCGTGATCCCGATCGTCGAGCACTATTCGCGGGCCACGCGCCAGATGCCGGCGCAATGCTCGCCCGAAAACTTCCAGAAGACTCGCAACCGCGTGCGTACCGCACCCCTGTGGGGCGTGCGCTTGCGGACCCGCCTCATGCATGACGGAAACTCCGTGACTCTCCGCGACGCCATCGTCCGGCACGCCGGTGAAGCCGAACAGGCCACGCGTGACTTCAAGAAACTGGCAGCGAAGGACCAGGACGCGGTATTGGAATTCCTGAGATCGCTGTAGCTTTACTTCTGGCGCAGCTTTTGCCAGGCCGCGACATAGGGCGCGAGTCTCTTGAGTGCCTCGCCGCACTGCGCCTCTCTCGCGGCTGGATCAAAGGGGAGGGGAGCGCCTCCCAGAAACTTCCGCCACATGGCAAGCACCAGCGATTCGCCGCGTTTCCCCCGTGACGCTCCGGCTATCGCACGCGTGACAGCATCGATGGGCGACAGGTCCGGCTCCTCCTCGGGGGGTCCTAGCGTCCAATGGACTGCGACGCCGGGTTTGAGCTTTTGCGGAGTTCGCCGCAGCACGGCGCCCAGCCGGCGGAGCGCCTCCGCATTCAACTTACGCGGCTTGCCCGCTGTGGCGAGTACTGTGGCCGGCGCCGGTGCACCGGCGGGGCCCTCTTTGGGAGCCCTCAGCCGTTGGCTTTCGATGTCTCCCTCGGAACCCGGCTCGATCAAACCCGATCCTGTCACGTTCACTTGGGCCGGCGGACCCTCGATCCCCTCGCGAGGATAGAGGATCCGCTTGTAGTCGCCGCTCCCTTCAAACAATAGGACGCCGGCCGCCGGGTCGATTTCCATCAATTCCGATATCGGACCGGTCTTCGTCAAAAACAGTGCGTGGATGCCGAGGTCGCGCAGGATACCAGCGTCCAGAGGCACGACACCGTCGCGCGTATATACGACCGGCAGGCAGCGGAACGGCGCCCGCTCAAAGTCGAGCCCGCCCAGCACACACTCCACATACCGGTACTGATGGTGTTTCCAGTCTTGGATCTCGTCGGGTTTCTGCGGCGTCGTCGCCAGGTGAAATGCAATAAAGTCCCGCAACACATCGGCGCCGAGTTCCGCAAGCGCCGGGAACCGCTCCGGGCGGAACTCGGTGCGGGCCAGGTTCAGGTAAGGCTTGGCCTGATTCCCTTCCCGGTCGAGAACATGCAGCGGCGGCTGCAACAGCCGCAGGCCGTACCAACCGTCTGCCCACAGCGAGCGCAGCGGCTGGTCGCCATGCTCCACCATGAACCCGTTGTGGATCACGCGATCCACGAAGGGACCGCCGCGCCGCCAGAAAACCACCGGGTGCTGCGAAGATTTCAGCCGCTGCCATTCCGCCGTCCCTGGGCTGTCGATATCCGGGTGAGTAACCTTAGGCGCCTCCCCCTGTACCTGGACGGTCGGCTCCGCAAGAAAATACCGCAGATTCGGAACCCACAGCCGGCCCGCCAGCTCCATGCGCAGCGGTACCGTAATCGTGGTGCCGACCGGACAGTCGGGAACGCGGTCCACCTGGATCGCGTCGGTCTTCAGCGAGGCCGTAAATTCCAGCCCTTCGCCGGCTGTGACATGCCGGGTCACCACCCTGACCTCGTCCCCCAGCAGAAACGCCGCCAGCGCGCCCACCCCGAAGTACCCGGTGCGCAGAATCGTCGACTGTTGATCGTCGCCGGCGAATTCCTGCCTCCAGGCGGCGCTGGTGCGGTACGAAGCGCCCACCTTGAGGAAGTAGTCGCGCACGATTTCGAGTGTCATCCCGATGCCGCGGTCGCGCACGATGCAGAACCGCTGTTCGCCGGCTATAGCCACATCCACAGCCACATCGGCGGCAATCTCCGTACGACGGACGGCCGTCGGGTCGAGCTTGTGGCGGCGGCAATAGGCATTCAATTCGCGAACTGCGTCTACGCTGTTCTGCACCAGCTCGCGCACTCCCGCATCGGTGTTGGGCCCGTAGAGCGGTTCGATCAGCAGCTCGAACAGGCGCGCGTCGGCCGACTGGAACCTGACCGCCTCCGGATGAAACTGGAGCTGCGCCAGAAACCCGGGGTCGTCCAGGTTAGTGCGCAGGCGGCGCACTCTGAGACCCAGGCGGAAAAGCGGGCGGTCGGGCTCCGTCAGCCTTCCGTACACCTCGCCGAGAATTGCCCAGGATTTGTCCAGCTCGCGCTGAATGTCCTGCGTGAGATTCCCGAGCGA
This sequence comes from Verrucomicrobiia bacterium, assembly GCA_035578025.1. GTDB lineage: Bacteria > Acidobacteriota > Terriglobia > Bryobacterales > Bryobacteraceae > Solibacter. The sequence continues at coordinate 3,635 of DATJYJ010000217.1, read as the reverse complement.
CACGTAAACCGCGATCGAATCCACCTCGTGAGGGCTCACGATGGCGTTGCGCGCCTGCGGGTCCTGTTCGTCGTACGTGAGCTGCGGCACGGCGTGATGCTTCTTCCACTCGTGGATGGAAAGCGTACTGCGGATGGCCTGCATCCGAATGCGCGTTGCGGGCGCGCGCCCTGCCTCGATCTGCAGATAGTCGGCGATGCGCAGCACCACCATCAGGTACAGCGCGCGAATCCGCTCGGGATCGATGCGATTGAAGTGCGCGCTCTGCAGGTATTCCAGACACGGACGAAGCTCCATTCCGTGACTGCGTGCGATCAGGCCGATGACGTCTCGGGTGCCGCGGCTCAGCCCGGAATCGAGCCGGATCACCTCCCCTCCGGCGCCCGGGAAACCGTGCAGCCCGATCTGGTGGGCCAGGCGCGCATGATGCCGCCGGATGAACTCGCCGGCCAGCAGGTCCTGCTTCTTGTCCCAATTCCAGTCGTCCAGCGAGGGCGGTTTGACCGGTGATGGGTCGCCGAAGAGTCGGTTGTTGTGCGCGGGCGAAAATCGGACCGCCTCGGCGATGTACGCTTCCCACAGCTCGGACCACGGCCGGTCGCCCAGGGCGGTAACCGGAGCCAGTTCCGTCGCGCCGGACACCAGGCGGCGAAACCCGTCGTTGGTAAGATGCATGGCGCAATCGTGCAGCACCGCCGCGATCACCAGCGCCCCGGCGTCTTCCGCCGTGAGGATCTCCAGCGACTCCGCCGTCATCAGTTGTTCGGCTGTGTTCAGCACGCTGGTGATGTGCGCGGGCCCGTGGTCCGTGTACTCCGGGAAGAAGACCAGCGGGCTTCGCGAAATCCACGAATCGAAATCGACGACCGTCTTTTTCACCGCGGCGCTCAGTTCACGCGCGCCGTCCAGGATGCCGTCAAGCTGCGGCGGAATGCCGATCATTCCGGTTAGTATATGACCGCCGCGGGGAAGCGGGCCATTTCAGCCCGAAAGGTCTCCGTTCCCCGCCCCGCACTTTTTTCTGATACCTTCTATCCGTTAGCTGTCTCGGGACGCTGTCTATGAAACGCCAGATCTCTGTCACTATCAACGGCAAACCCTACTCGCACGAGGTCGAGCCTCGTCTGCTTCTCATCCACTACCTGCGCGAAGTCGCCGGCCTCACCGGCCCGCACATCGGCTGCGAAACCTCCATCTGCGGCGCCTGCACCGTCATGCTCGATGGCAAAGCGGTCAAAAGCTGCACCATGTTTGCCGTCCAGGCCGACGGCCGAAACGTCCTCACCATCGAAGGTCTCGCCCAGAACGGCACCCTCGATCCGCTCCAGGAAGCCTTCTGGAACGAGCACGCCCTCCAGTGCGGCTACTGCACTCCAGGCATGATCATGACCGCCAAACAACTGCTCGCCGACAACCCCAGCCCCACCGAGCAGGAGATCCGCCGCGGACTCGAAGGCAATCTCTGCCGCTGCACCGGCTACCAGCACATTGTCAACGCCGTGAAATCCGCGGCTGCCAAGGCGGGGGCGTAACATGGCAACCACCGTCACCCGCCCCGAGACCAAGTTCGGCAAACGCGTCCGCCGCCAGGAGGACCCGCGCCTCATTACCGGCACCGCCACCTACCTCGACGATCTCAAAGTGCCGGGTATGCACCACGCCTGCATCGTCCGCAGCCCGCACGGCGCGGCCAGGATCAAGAGCATCTCCACCACCGCGGCCGCCGCGATGCCGGGAGTCGCCGCCATCTTCACCGGCGCCGACATCAAGAACCTGGGCCCCGTTCCCACAGCAGCCTCGCTCCCCGGACTCCGCGTTCCCCACCACCACCTGCTCGCCCAGGACCGCGTCTACTTCGTCGGACACCCCGTAGCCGTCGTCGTCGCCACCGACCGCTACCTGGCGCGCGACGCCGCCGACGCCGTCGAAGTCGATTACGAGCCGCTGCCCGCCGTTACCGACCCCGAAAAGGCCATCGCGCCGGGCGCGCCCCCCGTCCACCCCGAGTGGCCCGACAACGTTGCGTTCAATTTCCACCAGGAGGGCGGCGACATCGCGCAGGCCTTCCGCGATGCCGAGGTGGTGGTCAGGCAGCGGATCACCAGCCAGCGGCTCATTCCCACCGCCATGGAAACCCGCGGCGTAGTCGCCGAATGGCGCGCCGGCGAAAAGTCTCTCACTCTTCACTCTTCGACGCAGATTCCCCACCTGCTCCGCACCCTCGTCGCCGGTATCCTCGGTATGCCCGAGCACCTGCTGCGCGTCATCACGCCCGAGGTCGGTGGCGGCTTCGGCTCCAAGCTCAATGTTTACGCCGAAGAGGCCCTGATGGCCTTCATCGCCCGCCAGATCCATCATCCGGTCAAGTGGGTCGAATCGCGGCGCGAGAACTTCACCACCACCATCCACGGCCGCGGGCACGTCGATTACTTCGAGCTCGCCGCCAAACGCGACGGCACCATGCTCGGCCTCAAGCTCAAACTCATTCAGGATATCGGCGCGTATCACCAGTTGCTCACGGCCGCCATACCGACGCTCTCCGTGCTGATGATGCCCGGCCTCTACCGCTTCAAGAACATCTCCGCCGATATCGTCGGCGCATTCACCAACTGCGTGGCTACCGACGCCTACCGCGGCGCCGGCCGTCCCGAAGCCACCCACGGCATCGAGCGCATGGTCGATCTTCTGGCCGCCGAATTGAAAATGGATCCCGCGGAATTGCGCCTCAAAAATTTCGTCCAGCCCGAAGAGTTCCCGTTCCCCACCGCGACCGGCCTCGCCTACGATAGCGGCGACTACGCCAAGCCCTTCCGCAAGGCTCTCGCCCAGGTGGATTATACGAAGCTCCGCCAAGAGCAGGAAGAGGCTCGCAAAGCCGGCAGGCTGATGGGCATCGGCATCTCGACTTACGGCGAAATCTGCGCTATGGGCCCCTCGATCGCCCTGCCCGCGGGCGGATGGGAGAGCGCCACGGTCAAGATCGAACCCACCGGCAAGGTCACCGTCCTCACCGGCGCATCGCCCCATGGACAGGGCGAGGAGACCACCTTCGCGCAGATCGTCGCCGACGAGCTTGGCGTCGACATGAACGACGTCCTGGTGGTCCATGGCGACACGGCGGTCGTGCAGTACGGCATCGGCACCTTCGGCAGCCGCGGCACCGCGGTCGGCGGATCGGCGCTTTACTGCGCCCTCCAGACGCTTAAAGAAAAACTGAATAAATTTGGCGCTATGTTATTGAAATCAGACAACGTCTCACTCATCGGCGGCCAGTGCGTCGACGCCAAGACCGGCAAGAGCGTCACCTTCGCCGACATGGCCGTCGCTGCCTACCACGCCAAGCAGCTACCTCCCGACACCCAGCCCGGACTGGTCGCCACGCACTTCTGGGAGCCGCCCAACTTCACCTTCCCGTTCGGCGCGCACATCGTCGTCACAGACGTCGATCGCGACACTGGCGAGATCGCCATCCGCCGCTACGTCTGCGTCGACGATATCGGCAAAATCATCAACCCGCTGATCGTCGACGGCCAGATCCATGGCGGGGTCGCTCAAGGCCTGGGACAGGCGCTCTACGAGAACGCCGTCTATGACGATAACGGTCAGCTCATGACCGGCGAATTGACCGACTACGC
>DATJYJ010000216.1:0-4062 GCA_035578025.1 Verrucomicrobiia bacterium | reverse complement strand
CGACCAGTCTTCCCCCATCCGGTCGAGGTGCGGCCCGATGGATTCCAACTCGATCGTCATGTCGGCGACCGCGTGCTGCACTTCGGGATGATAGGCCATGGTGCGCGAGACCGCGAGCGAGCGCTTGGTCTTCACGGCCGCAATGCTCTTGTCGAGCGCGTGCCTGGCCAGCCCGTAGTAGACGTTGCCGAAGCCGAGCAGTCCCCACGCGAAGACGGACAGGATGAACGCATCGATTCCCGCTGCTCCGGCAGGCACTACGCGGGCGATATATCGGTCGGGAATGAAGACGTGGTCCAGGACGGTGTCGTCGCTGCGCGTGGCGCGCATGCCCAGGACATCCCAGGTCTGCTTGACGGTGTATCCCGGCGTGTCGCGGGGCAGGAAGCCGTGTACGATCTTCGGCTGCGCCGGATCGCTGGTATCCATGCCGTGCAAGCCCAACCGGGTCCAGACCGGCGAGAGGCTGCCGAAGTGCTTGTGGCCGGTGAAACGGTAGCCGCCTTCGACGCGTTCGGCCTGCGTGGTGGAGAGCAGCAGCGGGATATCGTTTCCGCTTTCGGCGTGACCGGCCGCGAAGACTTCGCCAGCCGCGGCCTGGCGCAGGATCCATTCCAGCGAAGTATCGCCGCGGCGCCAGAGGTCGGCCGCGACGCCGACCCAATAGAGGTGCATGTTGATGCCCAGCGCGGTGGCCGGCGCGTGATAGGCGAGGCGCCGCTGCTCGCGGCAAACCTGTGCCAGCGACATACCCCCGCCGCCGAATTCCGCGGGCACGGGCATCAGCAGATACCCGGCCGCCCGGAGGTCCAGAAAATCCTCCTCAAAGAAACGGTTTGCCTGGTCGTAGCCGGCGGCGCGCGAGGCGAAATCCGCCAGCAGTTCGTCCGAGAGTGCCAATTGAAGTGCCGTGCTCATGTTCGTTCCTCCTAGTCTCCCGCCGCGGAAGCCGCGGGCTCACGTCGCCTACTGACGGGCACCGGCAGAATCTTCGGTACCTGCTCGCGATAGACCGCGTAGGCTTCGCCGTGCATTCGGATCAGGTCGCGCTCCTCCCACTGGATTGCCATGAGGATGTACGCGGTGGTGGCGACGGCGAAGACCAGGTGGGCCATGGTCATGTCGGGCGCCGCCCAGAAGATGCACAGCCACCCGAGGTAGAGAGGATGTCGAACGTAGCGGTAGAGGCCAGGCGTCCGGAATTCGAGAGCGGTATACGGCCGGCCCAGCAGATTCAGATAGACCTGGCGCAATCCGAACAGGTCGAAGTGATTGATCAGAAGCGTCGCCAGCAGCAGGATGGCCCATCCCAGGGCATAGACTCCCCAGATCGCAACGCGCAATACGGGGTCGTTCACCTGCCAGATGGCGAGGCCCATGGGCCGCCACTGCCAGAACAAGAGAATCATTGCCAGGCTGGAAAACAGAACGTAGGTGCTGCGCTCAGCCGCGGGCGGAACGATGCACGTCCAGATGCGTTTGAACCACGAGCGCGCCATGACGCTGTGCTGCACCGCGAACACGCCCAAGAGCGCGGCGTTGATTGCGAGCGCCTGTCCCAGGGGCATCTCCGGCCCGGAATCAATTGACTTGACCACGCCGAAATCGCCCAAGAACGCGACGGCGTACAACAACGTGACAAAGAATACGAGGTAACAGAAGACCCCGTACAAAAAGACAGCAACTCGTCCGATCATCGTCCCCTCCAGTGCCCGTTCCGGCTGGCCTATAATCGGTCTACAGGCCGCGCGTCCGGGCGTGATCTGAACGTAACATCCGCCCCGGATGCGAGTAACGAAGGAAAACCAAAGAAAAACCAAAAGGTCGGAAGTCGTTGCAGATGTGCCGGCTGCACAGAGGGTGAGCGAAAACATCGGGACGGGAAGCAATGCCCACGGGATCCGAGCATCCGCGGAAGTACCAGTTCGGTGAATTCACACTGGACGCCGGGCAAGGAGCCTTGCTCCAAGCCGGCCGCGAAATCAAGCTGCGTCCGAAGGTCTATGACGCGCTGCTCTACCTGCTGGAAAATCGCGGCCGTCTGATCGCGAAGGAAGAGTTGAACCAGGCGCTTTGGCCGGACGCCTTTGTGACCGAGGATTCGCTGGTGCAGTGCCTGGTGGAGCTGCGGCGGGCCCTCGGCGACCGGGCGCAGGAGTTCCTGAAGACCGTCCCGCGCCGGGGATACCTTTTCGCGGCAGCCGCCGACAGCACAGGCGGCGAAGCTGGTCCGGATGGGCGATTTGCCGATCGGGTAGGCCGCTCTTCCCTTCCCCTGCCGCGCACGCCGCTGATCGGACGAGAGCGGGAACTGGCGGCAGTGAAACAGCTCCTGCTGGATCCGGGCATCCGGCTGGTTACCTTGACCGGAACCGGGGGCTCCGGCAAGACAAGGCTCGGTTTGCAGGTGGCCGCCGACCTGGCCGCGCAGTTCGAGTCACGGGTGTATTTCGTTTCTTTGGCTTCGATCACCGACCCGGGCACGGTTCCGACCGCGATCGCCGAATCCTTGGGCCTTCACGAAACCGGAGGCCGGCCGTTTCAGCAACTGTTGAAAGAGTACCTGCGTGAAACGGGCGCGCAACCAGTGTTGCTTCTGCTCGACAACTTCGAACAGATTATGGCTGCCGCGTCGCTGGTAGTCGAGCTGCTGGAGGCCTCGGGCGTGCTGAAGGTGCTGGTCACGAGCCGGGCCGCACTGCGCGTGTATGGCGAACATGAATTTCCGGTTCCCCCTTTGGCGTTGCCCGAACTCCCGGAGATGGAGTATCCCGAAAAGCTCCTGCAAAATCCCGCGGTTGCGCTGTTCGCACAGCGCGCGGCCGCGGTCAAGCCGGAGTTTGCGCTGACCGCGGACAACGCTCACGCGGTGGCCGAAATCTGTTCAAGAGTGGATGGCCTGCCGCTCGCCATCGAGCTCGCCGCGGCCCGCGTGAAAATGCTTCCTCCCCAAGCGTTGCTGGCGCGCCTCGAGAGCCGGCTGCAGCTTCTGACGGCGGGCGCGCGCGACCTTCCCGAGCGCCAGCAGACGTTGCGCAAGACCATCGACTGGAGCTACGACCTATTGAACGAGTCGGAGCAGAAGCTGCTCCGCAGGCTGGGAGTGTTTCCGGGCGGCTGTACGCTGGAAGGCGCGGAGGCGGTGTGCAACACGCGCAGCGACCTGGGAGCGGAGATCTTCGACGTGATGGCGTCCCTGGTGGACAACAGCCTGATCTTGCAGACCGACCAGGGCGCCGAAGAGCCGCGCTTTGCGATGCTCGAGACCATTCGCGAGTATTGCCTGGAGCGCCTGGGAGAGAACGGCGACGCGCCTGATGTCCGGCGCGCCCATGCCGCGTACTGCCTGGTTCTGGCGGAAGAAGGAAATCCCGACCTCGACGAGGCCGGGCGGGCGGCCTGGCTGGCGCGCTGCGACGTGGAACACGACAATTTCCGCGCGGCACTTGACCATCTGTTCCAGAGCACCGATCTGGACTGGGCGTTTCGCCTCTCGCTGGCGCTCTTCCGGTTCTGGGACATGCGCGAACATCTGGCTGAAGGCCGCGCGCGGCTGGAGACGGCGCTCCGCCTCAGCGGTACGCAATACGCGAAGGAGCGGGGCAAGGCCTGCCAGTATCTGAGCGCAATCACGACCACGCAGGGCGATTTTTCGGCCGCGGCCCACTATGCCGAACAAAGCCTGGCCATTTCCCGAAGCCTTGACGATCAGTGGGGCATCGCCATCTCGCTCAACGCGCGGGCCATCATCGCGCGTGACAGGGGCGACTACGCTGCCGCGCAGAGCCACCTGGACGAGGCCTTATCTCACTGGCGCTCGCTGGGCGATCCGGTTGCCGTCGCGCGCTGCCTGCACAATCTGGCCAATCTGGTCAAGGGACGCGGCGACTACGCCCGCGCCCGCGCCGTGCTCGAGGAGGCGGCGCAGATCTTCGAGAAGATCGGCGACCGCAGCGGAGCCGCGTGGTCGCTGAGCCAGCAGGGGGACATCGCGCGCGAGCAGGCCGATCTGACGGCTGCCCGCGACCGGTATCAGCAGGCGCTTACCGCGTTCCGCGAGGC
>DATJYJ010000215.1:0-43699 GCA_035578025.1 Verrucomicrobiia bacterium | reverse complement strand
CGATACCTGGACCGTCGCACCCCCGCTGGTGGGCGCCCCCTCCGGACCCGCGATCACCGGCATCGTCAATGCCGCCGGCGGTAATGCGGTCCTTGCGCCAAATACGTTTGTCTCGATTCTGGGAACCAACCTGGCGCCGGCCGGGGATTCACGACCGTGGAGTTCCAGCGATTTCCTGGTCGGCATGCCTGCCATGCTCGATGGCGTCACGGTGACGGTGAACGGAACGCGCGCGTACGTGAATTACATCAGCCCGATGCAGATCAACATCCTCACGCCGCCCGATCTTGCGACCGGACCGGCAACCGTTCAGGTCACCGTAAACGGTTCCGCGAGTGCGCCGTTTCGCATCACGGCGCAGGCATCCGATCCCGCGTTTTTCCGGTGGGGCAACTATGCCGTCGCGACCCACGCTGATTACACCCTGGCAGGGCCGGCTTCGCTGTTCCCAGGCCAAAGCACTCCGGTGCGGCCGGGAGAAGCGATCATCCTCTGGGCCAATGGCTTCGGCGCAACCTCGACGCCGGTTATCAATGGAGCACCGGTGCAGTCCGGTACTTTGACCACGCTGCCAGTGATTCGGATTGGCGGCCAGACGGCTGTCGTGGCATTCGCGGGTCTAGTCTCGGATGGCCTCTATCAGATCAATGTCACGGTGCCCCAGGGCACGCCGGCCGGCGATCAGACAATCGTGGCGACCTACAACGGCGGCGCGACCCAGTCGGGGCTTCTCATCAACGTGTCGAATTGAAGGAAATCCGTAGAGGAACGCAATCATGATCAGCACTCGTTCTTCAGTGGCGCCAATGGGCGCCGCAGCAGCCCTTCTCGCGCTTGTCTTTGCTGCCCTTTCGGCCTTCACCCAGTCCACGCCGCCTCCTCCTGGATTCGCCAGGATTGCCGCCGGCGCTTTCGAGATGGGGGATCACCACGGCTTCGTCGATCCACAACACGAGAGCGACGAGGTGCCAATCCACAGGGTACGGCTCGATGCCTTCTATATCGGCATCCATGACGTCACGACGCGCGAGTATTGCGACTTTCTCAACGTCGCGCTCGCGGGTAAGCAGATTGAGGTGCGAAACGGCGGCGTCTATCTGGCGGGAGCCAGCGATTTATTGTTCGAGACGCGCACTCTGTCGCCCTATAGCCGCATCGGCTGGGATGGCAAGCGGTTCACCGTGCTCGATGGGAAGGATGACCATCCGGTGGTGAGCATTCGCTGGGAGGGCGCGGCGGCCTACTGCAATTGGGCGAGCGCGCGGCAGAACCACCCGCTCTGCTACAACACGAAAACCTGGGAGTGCGACTTCAACAAGAGCGGCTTCCGCCTGCCCACGGAAGCCGAGTGGGAGTATTCGGCCCGCGGCGGCGAGCAGAGCCCATACCGGAACTTTCCTTGGGGCGACGAACCGGAAGCATCGCGGGCCAATTGGCCGGAGTCGCGCAACCCATTCCGCACCGGTCCGCTGCCGTGGACAACGCCGGTGGGCTTCTTCGATGGCAGTCCCAAGCGCAAGGCCGACTTCCACTGGCCTGGCTCTCCGGAGACCTTTCAGACCGCCAGCGGCGCGAACAGCTATGGCCTGTTCGACATGGCGGGCAACGTCTGGCAGTTCGTCAACGATTGGTACGATCGCGACTACTACCGCTACAGCCCCGCCGAAAACCCGCCCGGTCCCGAGCGCGGCAGTCCCATGCCGGACGGGAAGGCATATCGAGGCATGCGCGGCGGCAACTGGTACAACGGCGAGAACGGCCACAGCCGTGTCTCTAATCGCAATCCTTCCCATTACCGTGGACCGCAGGATCCGGAGCATCCCTACTACCACATCGGGTTTCGCGTTGTTCTGCCCATTGCCGCCGAAAATCGGCCGCCGATCGGGCCGATGCCGGTTCCGCAAATTACGTCGCAGGACCGTAGACCGGGAGCGGGCCGTGGGGGTGTCCGGCTATTACCTCGAAACGTTGAAGATCAACTGAGTTTATCGGCCGACCAACGGCAACAGATTGAAGCGCTGGAGCAGCATGTCAACGGCCGGCTGGAGCAGATCCTCACTCCGGAGCAGAGAAGGCTGATTGAGGAATCTCGTCCACGTGGCGGACGCGGCGGTGAAGGGCCACCGCCACGCTCTGATCCGCCGCAACCGGCCCGTTCCGCCACCTTCGTTCTGCGCAGTCCCGAGGTCCCCGATGGCGGGAACCTGCCCAGAGAATTCACCGGCGATGGCTCCAGTGCCACGCTACCGTTGGAGTGGAGCGGCGCTCCTGCGGGCACCACCAGCTATGCATTGATCATGCACCACATCGATCCGCAGGGCGTGATCAAGTGGTATTGGACGCTCTACAATATCCCAGCCGAGGTGCGCAGCCTGCCTAAGAACGTGCGCGGAGTCGGCACGCTGGGCAACAACAGCATCAACGGCCGCACCGAATACGCCCCGCCGCACTCGCAGGGGCCGGGCGCCAAGACGTACATCTGTACCGTCTACGCTCTTTCGTCGGCGCCGCGGATCGGAGTCCCGCCGGCACGTGTGAATCGCGAGGTGCTGTTGTCCGCCATGGAAGGGAAGATTTTGGCCAGGGCCGAGTTGCGCGTCGTCTATACTCGCGGCGAGGAGACCGGCGGCCAACCGCCGCGCGAGGATCGCCCCGGCCGCGGTGGGCGTGGCGGCGGAGAGGTGGTAGAGCAGCGAAAGATCGATTTCTGTGGCGATGCAGGAAGTGAAGCCCGAGGATTGGGCAGCCGAGGTGTACAGACCCGAGGTCCAGAGCAACATCGACCAACTCTACAAAAAGCCGGGATATGACGAGAGCGATCTCCCAACATGAGAACTGCCGCCCTGCTCGTCTTGCTGCCGGTGTTTGCCTGGGCTCAGAATGAGCGGCCGATCAAAGGGAGGAAACCGATGCCGATACAAGATGACACCAGAGCGGTAGCTCCGGCACTGGCGCGGTATGCGCAAGGCCCGCTTGTCGAACTCTGGAAACGACCTGGGCTCACCCCCCGAGACCGAAGCATCGTTACGCTCGCGGCATTGATCGCACGTAACCAGACGGTCGAAATGACTCACTATTTCGAGGTCGCGCTCGACAGCGGTGTAAAGCCGCGCGAAATTTCAGAGATCATCACGCACCTAGCCTTTTACACCGGGTGGGGCAACGCTATGTCGGCGGTGGGGGTCGTGAAGCCGGTCTTCGCCGCCCGCAGGATCGGAGCCGATCAGCTTCCTTCTGCTTCGCCGGCGCTTCTCCCGCTCGATGAGGTCGCTGAGGAGAAACGCGCAACGGGCGTTGAGCAGCAGTTCGGAAAGGTCGCTCCTGGAGTCGTGCAGTACACCACGGATGTCCTGTTCCGGGATTTGTGGCTCCGCCCTGATCTTGCTCCTCGTGATCGAAGTCTGGTTACGGTAAGCTCCCTGATTTCCAACGGCCAAGCTGCGCAGATTCCGTATCATCTGAACCGGGCGATGGACAACGGCCTCACTCCTGAGCAGGCAGCAGAAGTGATCACGCACCTCGCCTTCTATGCCGGCTGGCCAAATGCGTTCACGGCTCTGCCTGTCGCGAAAGACGTGTTCGAGAAACGCGCCCGGTAATGCGGCGGGCAATCAGATTGAGGTGATGCATGGTTCCCGCCGGGCGAGAAGCATTGGCATGGAGCGACGCCGACCACCGCCATGACGCATATCGCCATTCAGGAAAAGCTCGAGGGGAAGGTTGTCGATTGGATGGAACACGTCACCGACGCTCAATACCGGCAATGACACTGGTATTTGTGGCAATGGCGGCCGGCACGTTGTTCTGTCAGGAGATGTCTATGACGATTCGGGCGTAAGCGGGATCGGTTGGCGTAAACGTTCGCGACCGACCCCTGTTCCTACAATATGGACTCCCGCACCGGGTCTACTGCATACAAACTAGTTGAAGAGATCACCGAAGAAATTCCGGTCAACGTGGGCTGATGATGGAAATCTCCAAGCAAGCCGCTGGTTATCTGTACGCAAGCTCTTTACTCGATGGTTCCCGATGCCTTTGCGACCAGTTCCGCAAGCGACTACAATGGCCGCGTTGCCCGACCGCGGATGAGCAATAAACATGAGATCGAGAATTGAACTTCTTCTAACGCTCGCGCTGACTCTCATCCCGATTAGCGCCACGTTGCTTGTGGCCCAACAGACCGGATCCGAACGCAATGCCGCTCCGACCCGGCCGAAAGGCCCATGCGATATTTACGCCGCGGCGGGAACGCCGTGCGTCGCCTCGCACAGCACCACACGCGCGCTATTTGCCTCCTATAATGGGCCGCTCTACGAGGTCAAGCGCCAGTCGGACCGCAAGACCCTCGATATCGGCGTCACCAAGGACGGAATCGCCGATGTGGCCGCGCAGGACGCCTTCTGCGTGAACGTTCTCTGCGTCATCAACCTCATCTACGACCAGTCCGGCAAGGGCAACCATCTGTACCAGGCGCCGCCCGGACCGAACTTCCGGGGTCCGGCCAAGGGCGGATTCGATACCCAGCCGATCGCGGATATGGCGCCGATTACGATCGGGGGCCACAAAGCTTACGGAGTCTACATCATGCCGGGCATGGGGTTCCGCAACAACGATGCGAAGGATATTGCGATCGACGACGAGGCCGAGGGCATCTACTACGTTATCGACGGCACGCACTACGATAGCGGCTGCTGCTTTGATTACGGCAACGCCTCGACGAACGGCCGGGCCGTGGGCACAGGCACCATGGAGACGACTTACTTCGGCACGTCCACTGCGTGGGGCAGCGGCGCCGGACCCGGCCCGTGGATCATGTCCGATATGGAGGCCGGGCTGTTCTCCGGATATAACGCCAAACAGAATACCGCCGACCCCACGATCGATTCCTGGCGGTTCGTCACGGCTGTGGTCGATGGCGGCGGCGGGAACAAATGGGATCTCCGCGGCGGGAACGCGCAGAAGGGCGGCCTCAGCACCTTCTATAGCGGAGTTCGCCCCGGCTCACAGACCAACAGCGCATATTACCCGATGCATAAACAGGGAGCCGTCCTTCTGGGCACGGGCGGCGATAACGGCAACGGTTCGTCCGGCACGTTCTACGAGGGCGCGATGACCACGGGATATCCCACCGAAGCCACGACTGATGCCGTGCAGGCCAACATAGTCGCGGCCCGGTACGACGTCGCACGGGTGACTTTGTCGCGGGTCACGACGTTCACACCGCGCTCAACGCAGGAGGTTACCGAGACATTCACGAACACCACTGGCGCGCCTGCGAGCGGCGTGAAGTTGAGCCTGTCCGCGCCGGCGGGCTGGACCGCCGTTGCGGCGAAGATGTTCGCTGGTCCGGTCGCGCCGGGCGCCAGCGTAAGTGCGACCTTTCAGGTCACCTCGCTGTCGAGTTCAGGCGCCGGGTTCCTGACCGGCAAGGCCGAGTGGACAAGCCCCGGAGGCCGCGGGACGGGAATCGACACAACCATCGCGAGAGTGCGTAACGTGCTGCCGGTCAAGATCAACGAGGTCCGTTTCAGCGCGGCCGGCAACGCAACAAACCAGTTCATCGAACTGTACAACGCTTCGTCCGCCACGGTCGACCTCTCCAACTGGACGCTGATCCACACCCAGAGCCAGGGGTCTCCGGTCAAGCTGGCGACAATCCCGGCGGGAACGAAGTTAGCGGGCCATGGCTACTACCTGCTCGGCCTGTCTAACTCAGGTCTCGCGGCCCCGGCGCGAGCAGGCGATACCATGATCAACGTCAGCAGCACAACCGGCTTTGCCGCCGGGCAAGAGATCGATATCGGCGAAACTCGCATCGTGAAAACCGTGGGCACGGCGGCCGCGCCCCTGACAACGGTGTTCATTCCGGTGTCCACCGGGCCGTGGCTCACGTTTCCGGCCGGCTCCACCAACTTGCCTGTGACGAACGCCACCGGCTTCGAGGCCGGCCAGAAGATTGGCATCGATATCGGCGGCGACTACGAAGTCGTAACGGTCACCGCGGCCGGCAAGGCGGCCACGCAAACCACGCTCGCGGCGGCGGCGGGCGCAGGCGCGACCAACATCAAGGTCGCAGCCAACTCCGACATGACCGTCGGCGACACGTTGACTGTGGGCGCCGGCGCGCGTAAGGAACTCGTCAAGGTCGCGAAGATTGGGAATAGAGGGGTCAGCGGTACGGGCGTCGACCTCGCCTCTCCGCTCAGGTTCGATCACACATCTGGCGTCGACGTATCCGACGTGGGCACGGGCATCAGCTTTTCACCGGCTACGCGCTTCCCGCACAAGAGCGGGGATGCCGTGCAGGCACTGGGCAGCGGCATCACGCTCGATAAGCCGCTGGCGAAGAACCACGAGTACGGCTGCCCCGTGGTCAATGCGCTGGCGACGGCGGCCGGTTACCAGGGCCCTCCGGCGCCTCATCAGTGGTTCGGAGGCGCCCTCTCGCCCGGCGCGGGTTCCATCGCTCTGATGGACCCCAGCTTGGCGGTCGTCGACGCTATGGTCTACGGATCGCAGCAGAGCAACTCGAGTGGCAACGGGACCATCGCGAGTCCCGAGTTAGCCGTTCTAGAAGGCGATCAAGGCAAGGGCGGCTGCATTGTCGTAGCGCCGGCGAGCGGCCGTTTGGGTGGGCGCGGGGGACCAGCCGACGCGAGCGATCGAAGCGTGGGCCGCTTCCCGGACGGCGCGGACGCCGACAGCAACTGCACCGATTTCCTGCTACAGACGGTCACTACCATGGCGGCCGCTGCGGCTCAGGGCGCGACTAACATCAAAGTGGCCAGCGTGGCCGATTTTCGCGCCGGCCAGACGATCATTATCGATACTGGCGCGAACCGCGAACCCGCCGTCATTGCGACGGTCGGCACTCCAGGCGCGACCACGGCGGGAAGCGCGACTACCGCGGGTGCGACCCTCATCCCCGTCGCCAACGTGATCGGGTTTAGCGCCAGCCAGACCATCACTATCGACAGCGGCGAAAACCAGGAAACCGCCGTTATTGCCGCCGTCGCCGGAGGCGGCAGGGGCAGCCGTGGTGGGGGCGCCGCGATTACGGTCGCCGCTCCGCTCCAGTTGCCGCACGCGGCCGGCGCGCAGCTAGCCGGCAGCGGCATCACGCTCAACGCTGCGCTGAGCAGGGCGCATGACGCCGGGGCACAGATCGCAGGCAATTTCCCCACCCCCGGTGGGCCCAATCAATATTTCAGGAAGCGGAATTGAGGGCGCTTGCGAACTAAACCGAATTAGCGACGGAGCAGTCCGATGGTAAACCGAAGATCATTTGCGAGACAGATTGTCGCCTGTTTGCCGGTGTATGCCACAGCGGCAGCCGTTGCCGAAGCACAGCAGGGAGGCCGGCAAGGCGCGGTGCAGTACCCGCCGGGACGAGGGCCATTCGACGGCAGTCCGGTTGGCTCCCAATTGCCCGATCAGAAATGGCTGGTTCATGACCACTCGCGGCCTCAGCCGCGCAAAGTGACACCCGGCCTCCCGATTCCTACGCCCTCAGCGCCGTCCGATGCGATCGTGCTGTTCGACGGGAAGGATCTCTCGAAGTGGAACGCCGTCAGTTACGGCGGGCGACGCGGGGGCCGAGGGCCGGAACCAGGACAGCAGCCGGAGCAGGCGCCGCAGCCGCAGTCCACCGAACCGCAGTGGAAGATCGTGGACGGCCACGCGGAGATGCGCGGCGGCATTGTTACCAGGGAGAGCTTCGGCGACATTCAGCTCCACCTGGAATGGACGACACCGCCCCTGGAGGACCCCATGCGTGTCGGGCAGCAGCGCGGCAACAGCGGCATCATCTTCATGGGTCGGTATGAGGTCCAAGTGCTCTCGAGTTACGACAACCCGACCTACGCGGACGGCGGCGCCGGCGCCATGTATGGCGTATATCCGCCGATGGTGAATCCCTGCCTGCCAGAAGGGCAATGGAACACTTTCGAGTTTGTTTTCGAGGCGCCCAGGTTCGAGGGCGACAGGCTGGTCAAGCCCGCATTTTGCACGCTCTTCTTCAACGGCGTCATGGTGCACAACCGGGCGAAGTTTCTGGGCTCGACGTCGCACGAGCCGCTCGCGGCGTACACGCCGCATCCGCCGGAGCTTCCCTTGCAGTTGCAGGGGCACGTCGGGCCGGCGTGGTATCGCAATATCTGGGTGCGCCGCATCTTGGGATACGACGCATAGCCGGTGGAGACATCGTGTCGAGACTCCGTTTTTCATCTGCATATTTGACGGCGGGTCTTTTCGCCGTGGCGGGCTTCGCCGGCGGGCAGACCGGCGCCAATGTCAAGAGCACGGGCAAGGTGTCGAAGAGCATAAATGAGAAGAAGCCTGTATTCGGGGGCGCGTGCCGGCTGTGTCCGTGGGGCGCCATGGCCGAGGTGGTGCAAGCGGCGATGAAGCCGTACGGCTACGACGTGCAGATTTGCTATAACTGCAACGCTGCCGATTCGACGCGGATCGTAAGCCAAGCGAGAACGCCCCCTCCGTACCGTCCCGATCCCGCCGTTTCCGAGATTTTGGCGCCGCGGAACGCGCCCGGATTGGGGCCGGTGGATTTCGGTGCAACCGCGATTCAGTTTCTGCGCCAGGCGTATCGGGGAACAGGCCCTTACGCGCGAGACAAGCCGATGACGAATTTGCGCCTGATCGCCAACATTCAGGATCCCAGCTACACGCTGGTGGCGGCCAAGGCGGAGACCGGCATTACGGACCTTGGGCAACTCAAGACGAAGAAGTGGCCGGTGCGCATTCTGAGCGCGGGCATAGGCGGCAATGCGGCAAGCATCCTCGCTTATTTCGGGCTCACGCGGCAAGCCATCGAGGAAGCCGGCGGGCACATCGGCAACTCGCCCGAGGACGCCGAAAAATTCGACGTCGCCATCGGAGGGGGCGGCCCCATGACGACCGCCCCAGAATGGCGCATCTGGACGCAAATCAGCCAGGAGTTCAATTTGCATTTCATCGAACTGCCCGAGGAACTGCTGGTAAAACTGGCGAAAGAAGGCGAACTGGAGCGAGGCATCATTCCGGCGGGCCTGTACCGCGGCATCGAGCGACCGATTCCAACGGTGGTCCGCACCGGGACGGTGATTTACGGGCGGGACGAGATGCCGGACGATTTCGCTTACGCGGTCGCCAAAGCCATCGACGAACAGCAGGCACTCCTGCAATGGCGCCACATGGCTTTTTCCTACAACATCCACACGGTGTGGAACGGGTACGAAGTTCCATTGCACCCTGGCGCCGCGCGCTACTACAAAGAGAAGGGCTACATGAAATAGCCCGTCAGGAAAGGACGCATTACTGTCATGAAGGCGATTCTTCTCGCGATGCTGGCTGCGTGGATTTGCTCCGCTCAGGCGCCCGCGCCGCTTAAGGTTGAGGGCGGATTGCTACAGGGAACTTCGGAGGACGGGTTACGCGGGGCATCCCGTTCGCAGCGCCCCCGGTAGGCGATCTGCGCTGGCGCGCGCCGCAGCCCGCAGCGAAATGGGAGGGCGTGAAGATGGGATTCCTCGTCCACCCGGAGCTGAGCGCGGAAAACAAAGCACCACGCATCGGGGAACTTTGGACTGCTGGATATAAACCCTATAGCCTTGGCTATAGGGAGCCCTTCACGTGCGGTGTGTTCCCCACGGGTTGTCCACCGCCCACAGTGATTTCCGCCGGCGATTTCGGAAGAGCGTCGGATGCGATGGTGAATGTCACCTGCCGGCTCTCTCCCGCCTTCAAGCGAATCCGCTGAAATCCACGCAGGCTGCGAATTGGTGCGTTCTCGCCGGTTTCGCCCGAGAGATACAACTGCACCACTTCGTCACCGTCGCGAGAAGAGGTATTCTTCACGGTCGCGCGAATTTCGGCGCCGCTTGCAGTGCGCCTCGCTGTCAGCCCGGCATACGCAAAACTCGAATAGCTCAGCCCGTAGCCGAACGGGTACAACGGGTCGCCGTGGAAATAGCGGTACGTGCGGCCCTTCATGTTGTAGTCGGTAAAGGACGGCAGTTGATCCATGCTTCTATAGAAGGTCACCGGGAGGCGGCCCGCCGGATTGTTCACGCCGGCCAGAGTTTCTGCGATGGCCGTGCCGGCTTCCTCGCCGCCGTACCAGGCCGAGAGCACCGCCGCCGCGCCTTCGGCCGCCGAATTGATGGCCACCGCGCTGCCACTGGTCAGAATTACGATTACCGGCTTGCCCGTGGCGATGATCGCTCTCACAAGATTCTCCTGCGGCTCGGGCAGATAAATATCGCTACGGTCGTGACCTTCCCCCTCGATCGATCCATTCAGGCCGACGAACAACAGGGCCACGTCCGAATCTTTCGCCACCTTCTCCGCTTCCGCCAATGACACTGCGGCCGGGGGCATCCAGTTGAACTGCGCGCCGCCTCCGCGCCCGTTCTGCGTGTATTCGATCTTCACCGCGTATTTGTGGCCGCCTTCCAACTGAATCGGCGGAGGTCCGCCGCGCCGTGGGCCCGGCCCTTGCCCCGGCCCCAATCCAGCGGGTCGCGCGCCCGCGAGCCCATTCGGATTCACTTCCTTATCGTCGAGGAATAGCTTGATTCTTCCGTCGCGATTCCATTGGCCGGTACGCGCGGAAATCACGTAATCGCCGGTGGCAGGTGGAGTGAGCGTGCCCGTCCATCGAATCGAGTAGTTGTCGCCTTTCACCGCGGACAGGACGGCGGGCTCTTCCATATTGGCGTCGAAGTACACGCGGGGCTCTGTGCGGCTAAGAGCTGCGCGGCCCTGGAAACCGGGGTTGTCGAAGTACTCGGCCAGCAAGCCCTGGCCTTTGCCGTCAGGCGGAGCGAGGACATTCGAAGAGACTAGCGTTTGTGCGCTGGTGGTGTAGGTCGCTCCTAACGCGGACAGTACTTTCGCCGAGGCAAGCTGTTTGATAATTCCTTCGAGTGGAGTCACCTGTTTGGACGAGATGCCGTTGTAGTTCCCGAGCAGGCCGATCGGATCATCGGCCGACGGTCCGATGACCGCGATCCTCTTCACCGATGATTTCAAGGGCAGAATGTCGCCTTGATTCTTCAGTAGAACGATGGCCTCACGTTCGGCGGCGAGCGCCATTCCACGGTGCTGCGCGGAATCGTTTTCGGAATAGGGGATCTTGGAGTAAGGCACTCGTTCGGGCGGGTCGAACATGCCCAGCCTGATGCGCGCCACAAACAGCCGCTCCGCCGCACGCGTGATCTCGGCTTCGGTGATCTTGCCCGCTTTCACTTCGTCCAGGAGGCTACGATACTCTCCGCCGCAAGTCAGGTCTGTTCCCGCTTTGACGGCGGCCACAGCCGCTTCACCCTGGGTGGCGACGTATTTATGATTGCGGTAGATGTCGCCCACCGCGCCACAATCGCTCACCACATAGCCTTGAAACCCCCATTGATCGCGCAGGTACGTCTGGAGCAGGATGGTGTTGGCGCACCCGGGAATTCCATCGACGGAGTTGTACACGCACATCACCGAATCGGCCTTGCCTTCCACCACCGCCGCGCGGAATGCCGGCAGATAGGTGTTCAGCAGGTCGTACTCGGAGGGTTTGACATCGAAGCTGTGGCGCAGCGGCTCAGGCCCGCTATGCACAGCATAGTGCTTGGGAGTGGCGACTGTTGTGAGGTAATGCGGATCATTGTCCTGCATGCCGGTTACGAACGCCACGCCCAGGCGGCTGGCCAGGTAAGGATCTTCACCGTAGGTCTCCTGCCCTCTGCCCCATCGGGGATCGCGGAAGATGTTGATATTCGGCGACCAGTACGTCAAGCCCGCCGTTCGGCCGGGAGCGGCGCCGGGCGCGACTTCGGGCACTGGTGGCCGGCGCTGCGCCTCGTTGTACTTGGCCCGCGCTTCCGTGGAAATCGCATCGGCGATGCGATGCATCAGATCAACATCCCAGGTGGCACCCAGGCCGATGGACTCGGGGAAAACGGTCGCTCGTCCCGTAGCCACGCCGTGCAGCGCCTCGTTCCACCAGTTGTAAACGGGTATGCCCAGGCGCGGAATCGCCGGGGAAACGTTTTGCATCTGGAGGACCTTCTCTTCCAGTGTCATGCGAGACACGAGGTCGGCCGCGCGCTGCTGTGGCGGCAGGCTTGGATCCTTGTACGGCGCGTTGCCGGGCGCTTGTCCGAATGACGCGGAGCCAATTAGTAAGAAACAAGCGATTGCAATCCGGTTGGGTTTCAAGTTCACCTCACAAGTCCAGGCACCCTGGATCTTCAATTACGTTCGCGAACTGCAGCCCGCCCATATGTGGTCCGTCCGCTATAGCGAGATCGCGGTTGCAGTTGCACAGGCCTCCGCGACTCGGCGGCGCGGTTCTTACTTGAACAAGAGCTGAGCGAAGGTGTAAAGACTTCGCCGCCATGTCTGCCATTCGTGCGTCGTGCCCGGAGAGAGATAGATGTAGCTGTTGGTGATCCCATGAGCAATGAGCTGCTCCTGATGCCGCTTTAGGCCTTCTGGGTTCTCGAGCGGAGGGTCCGTGCCGAAGCTCATGAAGAGGACCTTGACTTTCCGGTTGAATTCCGCCGGATCGGCCATTTGCCCGTTGTAGACGGTTTTGAAGTCCGGCGCGGCGGGTGGTGCCGCCGGGGTGGCAGCCGGCGCTCCGCCGCGGCCACTGCCGCCGCTGAATCCCAGCGCGGCTCCGCCGCTGAAGAAGCCGATGTAGGAGAACTTGTCGAGATTGGCCATGGTGACGGCCGCGGTCTGCCCGCCACCCATCGAAAGCCCAGCCATCGCACGATGGTCCTTGTCCGTCAGGGTGCGGAAGTGGCTATCGACCCACGGAATCAGATCGTTGATCATCAGTTGGCCGTAGGCGCCTCCCGGGGGTCCGGCCGGTCCCCGGCCTGCGCCTGGTGCGGCCCCTCCTGCGACGGGAGCGCCAGCGGCGGAAGGAGCGCCCGCACCCGGAGCCGGTCCTCGGCCGGCGCCAGGACCACGGCCTATGCCGCCTGCCGGAGGCGCTCCGACTATCCCTGGTCTTCCGCCGGGGGAGTCGGACGCGCCCGTGGCGCTCGTCTCCATGACGACGATCATCGGCTTTATCTTTCCCTGGGCGAGCAGGTTGTCCAGAATCACGTTGGTCCGGCCCATCTCAATCCAAACGCGCTCATCCTCGCCGCCGCCGTGCTGCAAATAGAACACCGGGTAACGGGTCTTGAGGTTGGCATCATACCCCGGCGGCGTATAAACGTAAATGTGCCGCCAGGAGTTGGTCATCTTGGCGAAATAGTTCTCGGCCATCACGTGGCCGTGCGGCACGTCATGGATGTCATACCAGTCCACGCCCGGCTCGGGAATTTCATAGCCATTGCACATGTGCCCGTATCCGATGAACGCTTGAGTGCCGGGGTCGAGCAAAGCGGCGCCGTCGACGAACATCCAGTAGTTGTGATAGCCCGGGCTTTGCGGCGTGGTGGTCGTGTAGGACCACACGCCATCCGCGCCTTTTACCATGTCCACAGGCAGCGGGGTGAGCGAATTCTGCCCGGGAGTGACAAGGCCGACCTGCACCTTCTGCGCATTGGGAGCGGTGAAGTGGAAGGTCACCCGATTGTCGGCTTCAATGCGCGGATACTGAATGCCCGGGAAATTGTATGGCGACGGATGCGCCGTACCGGCGGGCGCGTTGGGCGAAGCCACCGGAGGAGCATTCAGCTCCTGCCTGGCGGCGGGTTTGGAATCCTTCGATGCCTTTTTTGCCTGGGCGAAACAAACTCCGCCGGCGACCAGGACTAAGAACAATGCGAAGTGTAATGCTCGTTTCATTGCCTGCTCTCTCCTTGACTAGTCTTGTTTACCATCTTTCACGATGCGGTTCGTGGGTAGCTCCACGACTGAATCCAAAGCAGGAGAAATCGTGGCCGGGCAACGCGACGGTGGACATTTCGGTGTGCAACCGCTTAAATTGGTCTGCAGCAAATGCGCCATTCCAGAGCGAAGGGCTTACTATGAAAATGCTCCGCAAACCTGTGATGATGCCAATGGGCGTCCTGTTGGCGGGCCTGGCGTTTCAGATGGTTTCCACCGCGCAGGCCATTTCCGCGCCCGACGATGCGGCTCGCAGCCTCGCGCCTTACTTCACGTCGGCAACGTCGGTTTCCAAAAGACCGGACGCGGACGGCTTCCTCCAACGCTGGATGCTGCTCGATCCCATCAACAAGCCGAACCGCACCAATACCGTCTTTACGGACAGCTATGTCCGGAATGCGTTCACCACCGAATACTTCCCCAACCAGTTCACGGTCATTCCACACGACGGCGACAAGGTAAAAGTCGGCGACCAGGAACTCGCATGGCACGCTCTGGACTCCACTAATTTCGATGTCAAGCTGTTTCGCTTCGCCTATGGACTGAACAAGCCAACATACGGGGTGATTTTCTGGGCGGTCACCGTCGTCAACAGCCCGCGCGAGATTCAGAATGCCCGCCTGGCCGTCGGGTCCAATGCGGCGTCGATCTGGTGGTTCAACGGCAAGGAAGCCGTCGACCTCTTCACGGACCGGCGCATGGTAATGGATGACGTTGTCTCGAATCGACTCACACTCAACAAGGGCCGGAACGTCATCCGCGGCGCTGTCATCAACGGTCCTGGCATGAGCGATTTCTGCGTTCGCTTTATCGACGAAAATGGCGAGCCGGTCAAGGGCCTCACCCTGGACCTTGCTGGAAACTGATGAATCGTCCAATCTGTGTTTCTATCGTTTCATTTTTCGGAGCTTCTATGAAATTGCATCATTTCGCGGCAATGGTTCTTCTGGCCGTCGCGGTTCCCGCGCTGCTCTGCCAGGGTCCGTCGAGTTCGCCGCGGGCGCTGAATGGCGAACCCTACATCCACGATCCCTCGACCGTGACCTTCTGCGACGGCAAATATTACACCTTCGGCACCGGCGGCGGCGGCCTGATCTCCGAAGATGGCTGGACGTGGCACACCGGAGCTCAGCGTCCAGGCGGCGGAGTGGCCCCCGATGTCATTCATATCGGCGATCGATACTACATGGCGTACGCCAGGGGAGGCGGAGGATTGGGAGGCGGGCACGCGAGCAACGTCTACGTCATGTGGACCAAGACGCTCGACCCCAAATCGCCCGACTTCGGATTCAAAGATGAAACCGTGGTCGCCTCATCCGACGGCACCGAAGACTGTGACGCCATCGACCCGGCGTTCTTGCTGGATCCCACTACCGGGCGGCTGTGGCTCAGCTACGGTACATATTTCGGCTTCATTCGCCTGGTCGAGCTCGATCCCAAAATGGGGCGCCGCATAGCCGGCAACCAGCCCGTAAACATCGCCATCGACATGGAAGCTACTGCCTTGGTATATCGCGACGGCTGGTATTACCTTCTGGGCACTCACGGTACATGCTGCGATGGCGCCAATTCGACCTACAACATCCGTGTGGCCCGCTCCAGAAAAGTAACTGGCCCCTACGTCGATAACATGGGGATCGACGCGCTCAGAGGAGGAGGCAAGCTCGTGGTGGCGGCCAGCGGCCGCTTTGTCGGGCCCGGCCATTTCGGCCGGATGGACTTGGGCGACGGTGTTGAGAAATTCTCTTGCCATTACGAAGCGGACTTGGACCGCAGCGGCCGCAGCGTGCTGGACATCCGCCCCCTGCTCTGGAAAGACGGATGGCCGATAGGCGGCGACAACTTCCAGGAAGGTACATACGAGATCCAGTCGGAGCGCAGCGGCTTTGCGCTGGAGTTGGGGGTCGAGTTCGTGCGAATACCCGGACGCGGCGGCTTTGGCGGCTTCGGCGGCGGACGCGGTCGCGGCTCGACTTCGGGCGCCGGCGCTCCGGCTCCTCCCACCGCTCCTGCGCCCGTGACTCCGGTACCGGCCCAGCAACTCCCGGACGTTTCGGGGAACTGGCCGGCAGGCAACATTGAGATTCGAATGGGCGATTACATGATGCGGCCTCATCAGAAGTGGACCGTCACGCCTGTCGCCGACGCCGGTGGATATCCCGGCTCCCCTTATTTCAAGATCGTAATCGCAGGCACCGATCGCACGTTAGCCGCGACGGCCGACGCTGAACTTGTCGCAGTTCCCGCCTTTACCGGCGCTTCGGAACAACTGTGGCGCATCGACCAGTTGACGGATGGAACTTACCGGATAATGCCCAAGGCGGTCCCCAATTCCAAGGAAGCCCTCGCCCTGACTGCGGTAGGCCACAGTACGCCGACGCTGGCGAGGTTCGATCCGAAGAGCGACAAGGCGCGCTGGAATTTCAAAAAGCCGTGACATCGGCAGCTGAAAGAGAGATGAGGGTGGCCGCCAACCTCCATCATTGCGCCTGGATCTCGGCCACGGCGACTGTGTAGGGGTCAAGATCCAGAGTGAGATCCTTCGCGTAGTTCAGCGGCCGGCTCACAGGGGAGATGGCATCGGGATGCTCGAGGGACGCGGCATCCATCAACCCGGCGCTGAGCGTATACAATCTCGCGAGAGCCTTCCCGGGAACACTCGCGCCCTGGAGTCGCACGAGCAGAGTGTTCCGCTGCGCGCCATAGTTGACTGCCTTGATCACGATCCGCCGGCCATCCGCGTTCGCGGTAGCGATGGCGTCAACCGTGCCGGGCGTCCAGCCTTGCGGGATCATGGTCGAGATCTGCCTGAAGAAGACCTCGCGATCGGGAATGTCGCGGAAAACGCCGCTCGTGGAGGCTAGAAACCGTTCCGCGTAGTGTTGACGAAAGAGCTTCTCGACCACATAGGCCGATCCCGGAAACCAGGAAACGTGGTCGTGGTAGATGAGCGCCCTCCAAGTCGGATCGTCGGTCGTGTTTCGCATGAGCAGGGCCGGGCAACTCATGGTCAGACCGGGGCTGAGTTGTTCGTAGAGAATCAGGCTGCCGGCCGCATGGAGTCCAGCCCGCCAATCGTAGGTGCGCGCGAGGCTCCATTCCAGAACGCCGATCTCGATGTTCGGATGCGCCGAAGCCCGGATGTAGTCCCGCAGCTTCACGAGGTAACCGCCGATCCGCCTCAATCCGGTCTCGAAATTCTCTGGCTCGTACTCGTAGTTGTGGACTCCGAGGACGTCGAAGTTCTTCCCGGCGACATCGATGACCTTCTGGCTCCAGACCATGTCGTTTGACCGCTTTTGCCCGCACGCCACGATTCGCGCCTGGGGAGCAATGCCGCGCAAGCGGCTGCCGTAGATGTTGACAATCTCGGCATACCGCTCCGGCGTGAAGCCGTTATTCATGGGCTCGTTGTCGATCTGGAAGTAGCGGACGCCATAGGGCTCGGGATGCCCGTTGGACGCTCGCAGCCGTCCCCATTCGGTTGACGGCGAGTCGTTCAGGTAGTGGACCCAGTCCATGGCATACTGAACCTGTTCGGGTTCGACGCCGGGCGCGGGCAGCACGACCAGCGGCTCGGCATTGAGTTTCCGGCAGAGCCCCAGGAACTCGTCCGTGCCAAAGCCGTAGTAATCCGAGTAGCCGCCCCACATCAGGTTGGGGTGGTATCGCCGTGAAACGTGAGGGCCGATGCCGTCCTTCCACCGATAAGTGGAAGCGAAGGAGCCCCCGGGCCATCGGATGAACGGCGGAGCGAGGTCCCGCAGGGCCTGTAGCAGGTCGGGGCGCAGCATGCCGTCGCGGCGGACGTCCGCGCGCATCATCGAGACGAAATCGAGGAGCAGCGTTCCAGTGCCCGTCGCCGCGATCTCTACCGATGCCTGCGTGTCCCGCACGGCGCTGGTAAAGGAAAAGCGGATCTCCTGCCAGTCCGAGCCGCTGAGCGCCAGCGGCGCCGATGCGATCGGCTTGCCCTGGGAACTCACAACGCGAAGCGTCAACTGCGGGGAGCCGTCCTCGTGTCTGACCCAGAGCGAGCCGTCGTACTCGTACCCCGCATCGACGTAGAGCCGGCCCTGCCGGATCCCGGCGCGCCCACCCTGGACGCGGAGGCGCACGCTCTTCTTTCCGTTGTTGAACTCGACGTCCGCGATCTCGACCCAGCCGCGGTCCGCGAACGGCTCCCAGTAGGTCTTGAAGTCGTCGCCCTCGAACCCGCAGCCGCGGATCTGTTCGGCGGACAGCCCGTCGACCACCGAATGGTTGATGTGCTCGAGGAAGTGGCCGTAGATGCGCTTGTCGATCGAAGCCGTGACGCTGTCCGTGTCCACCAACAGGACGGCGACTCCCGGCGCGCCCATTGCCGGAGCGGCACTCGAACGACTCGGGCTCGAGACGACTACGGAGAGGGGTACGGCGGGGCCGGCCGCGATCGAACCCATGAGAAAGCTGCGTCTATTCATCTGCAATTTCCGTTTTGCACCCAGCCGTAAGTTTAACGTCTCGATATCGGCCCCGGCAGCGCGGGGCGCTCGTGTGCTACGGCTCGGATGTTTCGAACTCGGTTGTGTAGCCTCGTCGCGCCGTGAGGTTCATCCGCACCGTTGCGCCGGTCGTGGATTGCAGGCGGATCGACCCGCGGCCCTCCCGGATGCGTACTCCAGCGGGCAGCCGAAGTTCATACGCGCCGTCCCACGTAGGCCTCAGAATGGCGGTGTCGCTACGTGTTAACTCGCTATTCCAGCACGCACTCGACCGCTGCGCCCTCTTTGGGTAGGCTGGCGCGTATTGTCTTGGACTTGCCGCCGGCCTTGACTTCGATTTCGTAATCGCCCAGGAAACCGCGCGCCGTGAAAGTCCCCGACGCCGCGGTCTTCCCATCGGCATTCGTCCACCATCGGTGGAACACGAGGTTCTCGTACGCCTCAGCGTTCGGCTTGAGTTCCAATGGGCGCCCTCCCAGAAGCCCATCACTTCTGGTTCCCTGCCACGGGGACGACTTCGGACGCGGAGTTCAAATCGACTCCGGCCGGATCATCTCCGTCGGCTTGCGTGAGGAGATGCGCATCGGTCGCGGCCGGATGGGTCCCGCCGGAACCCGGTCAGCCCCGCGCTACAAGGAAATAGGGCTGATTTGCGAACATCTCGTTGAAACCGGGGTACAAGGCTGCCCCGGACGCTTGCCGCAGGTGGAAATAGTACTGCAGAGCAAACGGCGACTCGGTGTAAGAGGCCGGTATTGCGGCCCGATAAACCTGCCCGTCCGGCTGCATGACAATCGACTGCCACCGCTCGGCCTGATTCACCCGGCGATATCGCAGGGTGACCGCTGTGGGAGTGCCGCTCACACGCACCGTCACCGTCACTGGCTTGCCGGGTTGGTAGCTTACGACAGGTTTGTGAGAGCAAGGAAAAGGCGGTCGAGACGGACGGCCTGAAGCGCGCTCCATCGCCTCGTTAAGGCGGTCCTGTAGTTCCGGTATGGAATTGAATCGGGCACGCTCGACCGCCGCCAAATCCTGATCGATGGCGGGCAGGCGGTCGAGCCAGTGGCCGCGCCGCACGGGCGCGTCGCCGTAGGTCAGGTCGGACACGTATACGCCGCGGGCGCGTTCCGCCATTGTTGCCCAGGTCGCTCGAGCCCGACGGTAGGTGGTGACCGCGCGCAGGTGCGCGGACTCATTGCCGGTCCGGCGGTACAGATCGAAGAGCACGCCGGCGCGGAGCTTGTCGGCATAGAAGCGCCCCAGCGCCACCTGAATCAGCACATCTTCTTCCCAGCGGCGGAAGACCGGGTCGCGGCGCGACGGCACGGCGGCGGCCGCCGCTTCGAGAGCCTTCGCTGCTTTGCCGCACGAGTCCTCGAAGAATTGCGCTATTTCAATGGGCGAGTACTTGCCACTGGGGTTGTCGCCCAGCAGTTCGACGGCGTGCTCCTCGACGAAGGAAAACATCTCCGGATCGAGCGGGCTCACGGTACCAAACCGCTTCGGCGCTGGTGTATCGCCGTAGGGGACCGGGGCGCCGCCTTCCATAATGGGCATATTGACCGGCACCTCGACCCAGTAGCCCAGGTTCGAGGCGGAGGGTTGGTGCGCGGTAGTCAGCAGAGGCAGCACGCGGCTCGCGTTGGCGAGAGCCGTTTCGGCAGGCGCAGCGCCACGTTCGAAGGTGGAGCGCAAATAGCGCCGCCACTGGTCCGGATCCGCGTCCGGGTTGTAGAGCAACCTTCCCCAGACGCGGTAACTGTATTCGTATTTGCGCCAGTCGCCGCCGCTCGGATTCAGCGACGCGTCGATGTAACCGCAGCGGCCTCCCGGGCGGCCAGTGCCTTGGCGTCCTTTGAAGAAGAGAGGCTCGCAGAGTTCCACGCCGGATGCTCCGCAGAAATGAGACGCATGGCCATACGCCGCGGCGGTGGCCGGGTCGCCCCAGAGCAGCATGCGCTGAGTGCCGGCCCACATGCGGAAGAGCACACCATACCGGCGTCCCTGCTGGAAGAGGTCGCCATAGCCATAGCGGAGGAAACGGCGCGAACCGTTGGAGAGGCTGAAAATCCCCTCCACTCGTTCGCCCTCGCGCGGCATCTCCAATTCCCGGATGGCGGCCTGGTGATAACCCATTCCCTGGTGCTCCGCCCAGTATTTCGGCGAGATCTTCACAGGCATGCCGGTCTCCATCGCAACGTCGATCATCTTCTGATCGATACCCTTCGCATGCATGTCGATCTCGATGCGGCGTCCCGCGCGGACGATCCCCTGAAAAACCGTTCGCCAGAAATCGTAGCTCCCTTCCGGAATACCGCTCTCGCCATGCACGCGCAGGGTGATTCCTTGAATGCCGGGACAGGTTTTCAGCAGCAGCGCGAGCGCATCGCGGCAGTACTGAGCGTGCGTCTCCGGCGTGAGTCCTTCGATGCGATGCTGGGCGTGCGGGCTGTCGGTCCATTGATAGGCATGGGTCCATAAAGCAAGCTGAAAGTCCAATCCGCGTGCTGTCGTTTGCTCGACAATAAACCGGAGTGTCTCCAGGTTACGCTCGCGCTCGCCGTCATCGAGTGGCACCGCGCGGACTTTGTATCCCGGAACGTCCAGCAGGTAGGGGTAGGGGAAGTGGAAGTAATCGCCGACCACGTCTCGCGGAAAATCGTAGCCCCAACCGAACGCCAGGCTGAAGCGATTGAAGCGATTCGTCACTAGCGCCGAAAGGTAGTCACGCCAGTAGTCCCGATCGTAAAACCAGCTTTTGTCCTCGACGTCGCTCACGAACGCTCGGGCGATACTGCGGACGGTGTTGGCCGGTTTTTCCTGGATGGGCACTGCGAGCCTCAGTGACGCGGCGGGATCGGCCCCATGCTGAACCCGATCGGCGAGTTCCGTAATGGCGTACACGAGACCTCGGGCATCGGAAGCGGATGCGCGGACGGCGGTTTTTTCGTCCTGCTTGCCGGGCACGAGCCGGAACGCCTCGTTGGGCAGATCCTTCTCCTGCCTGCCGATGATCACGGCCGCCTGAAAATCTTCCGCCTGCGCGGCGGAAGTGACCACCGCGCAGGTGGCGCCTTTGACTTCTACTGCCCGGCGCAATTCACCGATCGCCCAGCGAACGGGACCCGCAGACGACATCTTGTCCGCTGCGTCGGCGATGATCGCCATTCGCGTGGACGCCGCGGTTAGTCTGCCGGCCAGACAACCGCCCGCGGCTGCCTGACCAGCCTGCTTCAGAAATCTCCGCCTCAGGGTTTTTCTCATAAGATTGAGATCTCAGCTTAGGAAGTCGGCGTTCAGAATACCAGCTTCAGGAGCCTCACACTCTCCGGGACTCTCATTTCCGAAAGTTCGTGTCCCCTTTGGCGGGACCCTCGCCGTCATCCGTAATCGTGCCCGGGTGCCAATCCTTCGCGACGCCGATGTCGGCTGCTGCGGATGCCGTCAGAACGTTCAGATCCACAAGACGATTGAGACGGCCCAGATATTGCGGCTTGTACTGGCTGGTTGCGACAGCGGCATAGGCCTTCCAGTGAGCTAAGGCAGATTCCAGATGCTGAATTGCCGCCGCCTTGAGTTCCGGCTTGGGATCGGCGTCAAACAGGGCCAGATCGGCAGCCGCGAGAATCTTCTCACCATAATAGTCGCCGAGATCGGCCATCGCTTCCGCATCTCCCAGGGTGAGCCGAAATTCCTTGCTCTTTCCTGGAAAATGCCGAAGTTCCTCAACCGCTCGGTGCGCCGCGGCGGCGTTCTTCTTCAACTCTTCGGCCACCTGAAGCGGCGTGATGCCTTCCATCTTGTCTCCCTTGAGCCTCCGCGCGCGCCACTGGCGAACATTGAGGATGCCGCTTCCGGGCATCGTTTGGCCGTTAATGAAATCGGCAGCGGAAAAGAAGCCCGTGCCGTTACCACTCTGGATGTTCGCTTCCGGAAACCACTTGAAATCGAGGTCGCGCCAAAAGAAACGGGTCACCTGAGGCATGGTCTTTGAAGCATTGGCCAGGGCCGCATAGAGGTAGGACGCCGGGACGCCGGGATAGCGAGCGGCCAACATCCGCTCAAATAGCGAATTGGGCAAATCGGGCTCATAGCTCAACCGACCCCACAATGCGAAGCTGTACCACTGCTTCTCGATCACGAGTTGCCGCGGCGTTTCCGGCTCTTTATCGATGAATTCGCGGCCCCACGTGTACCCGTCGGGCCCCATGTTGAAACCGGCCACGCGGTCCGGGCCGGGAATGTTCTTCACGTAGGCTCTCGCATAATCGGGATCGCCCCAGCGAAAGCTGTAAATATCGTCGTTGCGGACCTCAAGCCAGGTGCGGAGATTCTTCGGCATCTCCACCAGCACGGGCGCGATGAACGGCGGATTGGGCTCGGAATACATGTGCGCCACGGAGTACTTGAAGCTGAAGTCGAAGGGTCCCGGGTAGTCCTTAAACGCCTCGATCGATTTGGACTGCGATGTCTGATGGTATCGATGGATAAGGCGGAACTGGCGGCCCGGTTGCTCTTTGAGGGCATCGCGGATTCCTTCCCCATATGTCCGCCATAGCCACTCCTCGTGGTCGAACGCACCCTGTTTGCTGTTCATGTTCTCGCCGGCGGTGATCCCGATGCCCGCGAGGAGCGGATACGTTCTGACCGTCTCGCGAACGCTGGCACGAAAATAAGCGATCGTGTTCGGATTGTTTCCGTCCTCCGTGATATCGTGTTTGCCCTCGGTGCCCCACACGAAAATGTTCCAGGTGTACCAGTAGACGTCGATGCCGCGGTCCTTCGCATACTGCATGACCTCGCGCCAGAAACGGATCTTGTCGTCGATGGTCATGCGCTTCACGATCGCCACATTGCCCAACTGGAACGCCTGGGACATGGCGCTGCTGTTCATATTGAATTTGAGGTCGAACGGCTCACGGTTGCCCCACACGTCGTTGAGCGCGATGTCCGGATACTCCGGTACCTTGGCGATCGACGGAAACGGATGGAGATTCCAAAGCGAAATCTCATTGAAGCGGTGCCGGGCCATTTCGTCGAGTAAGGTGTGCCAGAAGTCCATACTCCACATTTCTGGAATATTGGCTTGTGCGGAATCGCTGTGATCGGAGTAGGACGGGGTGCGGCGGTCCAACGGAATGTTGAACTTGATACCCCGTTGGGCAATGTGGGGCGAGTGATCCGAATCCCGGGTCTCCTGGATGCTGCCGAGGCGGACGGCTTCCGCCACGTCGAACCCGCCGTACATGGCTCCGGCGGGATCGGCACCGAGGACCGCAATCGTCAGGCGGCCGCGCTGCTCGATGCGGCGGATGGCGTAGCATTGCGGACCGGCATTCCTCGGAGGAGCGACTCCCAGCCGTTGAGCGAGTGCTTTGGACTCGGCCGCATCTCCGGCGATGACGAAGCGGAGCGGACTGGTGTCGGAAGCAAGGTCCCGGATGGCGCGATCGACGGAAGGTGCGCTGGGCGCGAAAGCGTGACGGATCTCGGACGCTGCGAAGGAGACTTGGGGAGCCTTGCTGTCATGGAACACCGGTTGGGCGTTCAGGATGCTCGCGGCAAAGCCGGAGAGGAAAAGGACTGTGGAGGTTTTCATTTGCGCTCCTTTGCGATGGGCCGGAATCGCGGGATTGAGCCAGAAAACCTGCATTGTCTCAGAACGCAGTTTCCGCCGCCACCAAAGATACGCCAAGAACGATTCGCAACATCGCCTCGGGTTGAGAAGCGTGGCACACCATGAGAACATCGTCCCTTATGCAGCGTGCTATCCTCTCCCTCCTCGCCCTCGTAGCGTTCTGGTCGGCGGCAGCAAGCTTATTCAGCGCGGAACAATCCGCCCCGGTTCACCGCCCAGCGACGTACTGCAATCCGTTGGCGATTCCCGACTATCCCATCGGAAAACGGGTTCGCGATATCGTACCCGGCACGCCCGTGGGCGCGACCGACCTCTGGTTGCAGGACCATACGGAACAGTTCCGTGAACTCGCCGACGTCACGGTCCTCTGGCACGAGGGCAAATGGTACATGTATCCATCGGTGGACATGGCTTGGGTCAGCAGCGACGGCGGTATCTCGTGGCAGCACCATCCGCTCAACATACGCGACATCGGATACGCCCCGACCATCGTGCGTCACAAGGGCAGGTTCCTTCTGATGGCGTCTGAATCCGAGGTCTACACCTCCGATTCACCGCTCGGACCGTTCAAGCCCATAGGCAAGATTCCGCTGCCGCCCGGCCTCCCTCCGCAGGTCGACCCCATGCTCTTCTCCGACGACGACGGTCACCTGTATTATTACTGGGGCTGCACACCCACTGACGGTATTTACGTCGTGGAACTCGATGCCAATAACCCCACGCGCTTGCTTGGCAAGCCCGTGAAGCTTATGGGATTCGAGCCAGAGCGTTTCCCCTGGCAACGCACCGGCGACTGGAATGAAGACCCGAACCAGGGATGGATTGAGGGCTCGTGGATGCTCAAGCGGAACGGTACGTATTATCTTACGTACAGCGCCGGCGGCACTGAGAATCGTACGTACGCGGTGGGTTGCCTGACTTCGAAATCGCCGATGGGACCGTTCACGCCTCAGAAGAATAACCCCATTCTGCGGTCGACCGAAGGTCTGATCACCGGTACGGCCCACGGCAGTTTTGCCGAGGGACCGAACCATTCGCTCTGGGCGTTTTACACGCTGCGCGCCGGCGTGGTGCATGGTTTCGAGCGTCGCCTGGGCATGGACCCGGCATACATCGGCGAAGACGGGGAACTGCACGTCAAGCCGGCCTCATCGACGCCGCAACGAATCACGGGCACGCCCGAGGGAGCCGTCGCGGCTGGATGGGTCCCGCTGAACGCGAACCGTTGGACGAGCGCCACAACGGCCGCTGGCAATCTCTCCAGCCGTCTTGCTGTCGATAACGATCTACGGACCTGGTGGCAACCGCAGGCCGGGGATGCAGTTCCGGCGCTCACTAGTGCGCTGGTGAATAACGCAACCGTGCGCGCGATCCGCATCATCTGGCGCGATATCGGCCTCAATACAGCAAAGGGTATTGCGCCTGGCGCCTTCCGCTATAAGGTGGAGGTGCAGAACGCGTCCGGTTCGTGGGTCACGGCGCTCGATCGCGGGAAGAGCGCCGAGGACTTCCTGGTCGATTACCGTGAGTGCCCCCCGACGCCGGGCAAAGCCGCGCGGTTGGTTATCCTGGGCGCTCCGAAGGGTATCACGCCGGGCGTGGCTGAGTTCACCGTCTTTGGTGAAGCCGGGAAGCCCTAGCCTTCCCGCTATGGGAGAGGTAAGTAGGGATCCGGACCCGAACCTGGCGGCGTGGAGATGATCTTTTCGATTTTCCGCGTTCGTAACGGGATCACAAAGATCTTGTCCTGCGATTGCACTGCTGAAAACGCGTACTGGTTGTCTTTCGAAAAGGTGAGCGAGACGGGTTGCCCGGTGAGCTTCACCTGCGCCTCTTCCTTGCGGGTGTCGGTATTGGCGAACCCCACGGCCTCACCAGTTTGCTGTGATTTTGGCCGCCCAATCCGTATCGGCAATGTCCAACCCACCAGGAAATAGCGGGAGTTGCATCTCCCCATTGGCGTCCGCGCGCAGGGTGGCGCCGGTTTGCCATTCGCCCGACTGCGTGTTGAACCATGCGAAGGTATAGGGTGAGTTCGGATTCCATCCAGCGGAACGTGCCCGGTGCGTCTGATTTTCGAAGTACAGCAGGGCGAAATCCTTGGCCGCGGTCCGCATCATGAAACTCCAACCGTCGAGGCCTGCATCCCTGCGGCCGTCCGCCTTTCTCGGGGTCAGGTCGTCGGAGGCCAACTCCAGCTCGCGATACCTAGGACCTTCGGACATCACAAACCGGGCCAGCGATTTCATATACGCCGCGGATCGGTAGCGGAGGGCCTGCCAGAAGTATGGGCGCGCGCCGGCCGGCTCGGTATCAACAGAGACGTCGTAAGCCGCGGTTCCGTGCACGTGGCCCGCCAACCCGCCGGACAACACGCAACCGTACCTTTGAGCGCGCGAGAAATAGTTGTCACGGTCGGAATCGGGATTGGGGCGCTCACCTGCCACCACAT
Source organism: Verrucomicrobiia bacterium (assembly GCA_035578025.1). Lineage (GTDB taxonomy): Bacteria > Acidobacteriota > Terriglobia > Bryobacterales > Bryobacteraceae > Solibacter. The sequence goes on along the minus strand of DATJYJ010000215.1, from coordinate 17,286 downwards.
TGTTCTGATGCATCCAGCCCGTATAGTAGGGCTCGAGATCGATGGCCGGATATGCCGGTGAGAGCCGGAACAGCGCTTCGATTGCCGCGTAGATTCCGTGGTCGCGGGGCTTGTTGCCGGTGGCGTGCATGGTGATCCACGGCGCCTGGTCGCCATGGCCGAATGTGACCGCTGTCGAGTGGTCTATCAGCGCCGTTACGGGCTGGCCGAAGGGCATTGGCCCGTATTTCTTGAAGTGGTAGTTCAGTGCTTGGTTAAACTCCGCGCCGGTGATGGAGTAGTTCTTTAGGTAGATATCGAAATCAACCTTGCTGAAGATGAAATTGTAAGCGCCGTAGCGCGCCGCGATGTATTGGACAAAGCGCGAGAAAGACTCATTGAATTTGAAGTACGCCTTCCAGGCCGGGGCGACATCGCGGCGGATGGTCTCGAGAATGGGGATGAAACCCTGGTCGCTCAGGTACTGCATCTTGCGGTCGAGGCTCTGAAAGTAGTGGGGCACGATACGGTCGAAGTCGGCCAGGCCGTCGCGATTGGGAAGGATCTCGAAGGAGCGCTAGCCCTGTTCGTCGTGCATAGCTTTGGCAGTCGGCGTTTTGCCATCCACGACCACGCCGAAGGCTTCCCAGGCATTGCGCAAGTAAATGCCGTTGCGATCGGCGTAGGTGTTGGGGTACTGATCGGAGGCCCACGTAGGAAAGGGCGAGATCATGCTCACGGAGTTGACCCATACCCACGCGAACCCTCGGCTGCAGAGTTCCTGAACGATCCGGCACCGGCCCTTTTGCGATAGACTTGAGCGGATCTTTTATGCTCTCCGATTTCTTCCGCTGGCTGGTCAACAGTCCGTGGTCCCACGCGATGAACAGTGCGGAATGGGTTTTCCCCGCCGTGCAGAGCCTGCATTTCATCGGCTTTGCCATGTCCATCGGAACCATCGCGATCGTCGATTTCCGTCTGCTCGGTTTCGGAAAGGGGCACGCCGGGACGGTCGAGCTCGCCACTGGCCTCGCACCGTGGACGCGGGCCGGCATTGCGGTCATGCTGATCACCGGTCCGCTCATGTTCTCCACCGATGCGGTCGGCTACCACTTCAATCCTGCCTTTCAGTTCAAAATGGTGTGCCTGACGCTGGCGCTGCTGTTCCACTTTACGGTGCACCGCCGGGCGGTGCGGCCGGAGGCTTCGCCGGTCTTCGCCAAACTGGCTGCCGCGGCCTCCCTGCTGCTTTGGTCCGCGGTCGTGGCGGGGGGCCGCATGATTGCGTTCGTCTGAGACACGGCTATGACGATTCCATCCATGCTCGATTGGATCGAGAGTACCAGCCTCAGTATCGCCATCCGCGAGGGCGGGCTGCCCTATCCAATCATTGGCGGATTGCATCTGCTGTCGCTTGCCCTGTTCGGTGGCATGTTGCTGGTTACGGACCTGCGATTGCTTGGGTGGGCGCTGAGCAGCCGCAAGGTTTCCGACATCTGGTACCTGGCGCTGCCGTGGAAGCGTCTCGGCTTCCTGGTTGTAGTCGTGACCGGCCTTCTGCTGATGTGGGCCGAGCCCAACCGGCTCTACCGGAGCCCGTCCTTCTGGGTCAAGATGGTTCTGTTTGCCCTGGTCGGAGTGCATGCCTTGGTTTTTCGCCGCAGCGTCTACCGCCAGCCGGAAAAACTGGATGCAGGCACAACCTCGCAGGCAAAACTGGCTGCAGCAGTATCCCTGATCCTTTGGGCAGGCATCGTCGTCGCCGGCCGGCTGATCGCCTTCGATCCCTCCTTTGATGAGTGAGGCCGGCGGCAAGCTTCAGATTCTAAAAGAACTTCCGGTAATCACGATTCGGTCACCGTTTGGGCACCGCCGCGTCACGACTCGCCGGGCCGCTTGCCCGTATTCTGAGCGTGTCAGCAGGAACCGAGATGAATACCGAACTCAAAGCCAACGGCCGAAAGGATTCCGGAATCGATCTGGAAGGATGCCTGGTTCAAGTGGAAGCCAGCAAGGCGTGGTTCCACCAGCGGGTGTTACCCCTGTCGATCGAGCAGTTGCGATGGAGGCCGGATTCGCGGCATTGGTCGATTGCCGAGTGCCTGGACCACCTGAATCTCACGCTGGAGCTGTATCTCCCGAAGATCGACGATGCGATTGCTCGGGGGGCGCGGCAGGATCAGGTGTGCAAGGAGTGCCCCTGGTGTGAGCAGGCCGAGTCTGAAGCTCTGAGGTTGATCGAGCCCCCTGTGGCGGCTGGGGTTTCCGCGCCGCCGCTCACAATCCCCGACGCGGCGGTGGACCCGGATTGTCTCGTGGATGAATTCCATCAGAGCCGCGATCGCTACTCGGATGCGGTTCGCAGCTCGTTCGGCTTGGACCTGCGGCACATCCGCCTCGTCGAGCCGATCTACCCGCTGATCGTCAGCTTGGGCGGAACGCTCGCGTTCATCGCCGCTCACGACCGCCGGCACATGTGGCAGGCGGAGCGTGTGAGGCAGGCGGAGCGTTTTCCGCGGGCCATGTTCGATGCCCCAAAGTCCCCCGACGGAGCTCTCATATTGGAGAAAATCGATGCTTACATTTGAGACGGAAGATCAGAATACGACACCCGCGCCCGCCCCGGCCCTCGTGGTCGACCTGGCCAGCGCCGAAGCGGCTTCCCTGCCCGCCGTGGGCGGCAAAGGCGCCAATCTCTGCAAGATGATCCGTGCGGGGCTGCCTGTCCCGGGCGGTTTCTGCGTCACCACCAGCGCGTATGCGGAGGCAGCCTGCTCCGTTTCCATCGACTTCGATGCATTCCAAACGGCCGCAACGGAGGAATTGAAGAGTCTGGCCGGCAGCGCGCGGGAAGCGTTTCAAGCAGCCGCGATGCCCCGCGATGTCGCGTCGGCGATCGTTGCCGAGTACCGCAGGATTGGCAACCAAACCCCGGTTGCCGTCCGCTCGTCGGCCACCGCCGAGGATCTGCCAACCGCCAGCTTCGCCGGCCAGCAGGACACCTATCTCAACATCGTCGGCGAGAGCGCGGTTTTGGACGCGGTGCAGCGATGTTGGGCGTCCTTGTGGACCGATCGCGCCGTCGTCTATCGCTCGAGCAACGGCATCGACCACCGCGCCGTCCGCCTCGCAGTAGTCGTGCAGCAGATGGTCGATGCGGAGATCGCCGGCGTCATGTTCACCGCCAATCCGGTGACGGGACGGCGTCACCAGGCGGTGATCGATGCCAGCCCGGGACTCGGCGAGGCTGTAGTCTCCGGCACTGTGAACCCCGACCATTTTGTGGTCGAACCGGGCAGTGGTGAGATCCGTGAGCGGCGCCTCGGCGACAAACGGTTCTCGGTACGATCAATCGAGGGCGGAGGCACCCGGCAGGTCGAGAGCGCGCCGGCTGACGGCGAGGCGTGCCTGACCGACGACCAGGTCCGCTCGCTGGCCGCCCTCGGAGTAAAGGTCGAGGCGCACTTCGGGGCGCCCCAGGACACCGAGTGGGCCATCGATGCTCGCGGACAACTCTGGCTGACGCAGGCCCGGCCGATCACCACGTTGTTTCCGCAACCGGTAAACGGGCAGGCGCCGGAAGTCTGGCCTGGTGAAAGCGCTTCCGACCTTCGTGTGTACTTCTGCTTCAGTGTCGCGCAAGGGCTCTACCGGCCGCTGACGCCGATGGGTCTGGCTGCATTCCGCCTGCTGGCCTCGAGCGCCGCGGAAATGATGGGCATTCGGGTCAAAGATCCGCTGGCCGGTCCGCCCGCCTACGCGGAGGCTGGGCAGCGGGTCTTCGTCGATGCCACCGGAACACTGCACGGGCGCGCCGGACGGGCGCTGTTGCCTCGCGTTCTGGACTACATGGAAGCGCGTTCGGCGGCAATCTTACGGCCGCTTCTCGACGATCCGCGCCTGCCGCTGACACGGCGGTCACTGCTGCCATTCGCGCGCCGGATCGTGCGCATCGCGATCCGATTCGCAGTGCCCCTGCAAGCTCTCCGCGCCCTGGTTCGGCCGGCGGCCGCTCACGCGCGTGTGGAGCGGATCGGCGCCGAACTGGCGGACCGGCTCAGGCCTCCATCGCAAGCAAGCGCCGCCGAGCGCCTCAATTTCGTCGAGCGGATCCTCCACACAGAAGCCATCCCGCTGATGCCCAAGACGGCGCCGGCGGCCGTGGCCGGATTCGGGATGCTTGCCCTGGCGGCCAGGTTGTTGGGCGAAAGCGCCAGCGCCCGCGAGCTGGAGACGGTGCTGCGTGGCCTGCCGCACAACGTCACCACCGGAATGGATCTCCGTTTGTGGAAGCTCGCCGGCACGATACGCTCGGATCAAGACGCTGCGCAGGTGATGCTGGCCGAAAAGCCCGCCGAGCTATGCCGGCGGTTCCAGGCGGGAAGCTTGCCGGAGACCGCTCAGCGCGGGATCACGGAATTTCTGTCCGAGTACGGCCATCGCGCCGTCGCGGAGATCGATATCGGGATGCCGCGCTGGTCGGACGACCCGACCCACATCCTCGGCGTGCTCGCCAATTACCTCCGGTTGAACAGCCCTGACATGGCGCCGGACGCGCTCTTCGCACGCGGCGCCGCCGAGGCCGAGGCCGCGATCGGAACCCTTGTGGAGCGCGCTGGGAGCCGCGGCAGACTGCGCGCCAGGCTGGTCCGATTCGCGCTCCGCCGCGCGCGGGAACTTGCCGGGATCCGCGAGATACCCAAGTACTACATGGTGATCGTGCTGGCGGCTGCGCGGCGGGAACTCGCCCGCATCGGCGCCGAACTGGCACGGGAGGGGAGGATCGAAGCTGCCGACGATGTGTTCTTCCTCGACTTCACCGAAGTTCGCAAAGCCATCGGCGGCCGTGGTGTCAGGGACCGCGTCGCCGAACGGCGCGAGGCGTACGACCTGGAGATGCGCCGCCGGCACGTGCCCAGCGTACTGCTCTCGGACGGAACAGAGCCTGAATCCGCGATGGCCTCGCACTCCGGCGCCTCCGGGTTGACGGGCACCCCGGCATCCGCCGGAACGGTGACCGGGATTGCGCGCGTGATCTTCGATCCGGTCGGTGCACACATCGAACCCGGAGAGATTTTGGTAGCGCCCTCGACCGACCCCGGCTGGACGCCTCTCTTCCTGACCGCCGGCGGCCTCGTCATGGAGATGGGCGGAGCGAACTCGCATGGGGCCGTGGTCGCCCGCGAGTACGGCATCCCCGCCCTGGTGGGCGTTTCCGGCGCCACGCGGCGCATTGTGACCGGACAGAAGATGACCGTCGATGGCGCCAGCGGCACGATTACCGTCGTGGGGTAGCCATCAGCAGCAAAGGAGCTCGCATCCCATGAGCAATCAGACACTCTTCCAAGTCGTGCCGGCTTGCACCATCCTGATCGGGTTTCTCGGCGTAGCCGTGTCGTTGCGAAGCCACCGGCGCCAGATGTACGCGCAAATGTACATCGAATTCTCCGCCAGATTTCATGACGTACTGCGAACGCTGCCCGCTCAATTCTGGATGTCGCCGGGCGCGGAAGGCCAGCAGATGCCGCCACGGAACGAGGAACTGACCAAGTGCTGCGTGCAGTGCTTCCACATCATCGCCGACCTCTATTACCTGAACCGGGGCGGCTACATTACACCCGGTCTGTGGCGGCCCTGGCGGCGCGCCATCAAGCGGGCCATGCAGCGGCCCATCATGAAGCGCGAGTGGCTCGCCGTGGAGAGCAACTTCGATCACGACCCGGATCTCTGCCGGTTCATGCGGCTGCTGATCGCCGAAGGGCACGGCCGCATGACGCACTCGCGCTCGCCGGTCGCCGTGGCCCGAACACGCCGCCTGTTCCGCGCGGTCAATTCGGTATAGTCAGGGCGGCGGTCACCCGCTTCAGGAACGTCTGCTGAAGCTCCGGCTCGTCGAACAGCGTCGCCGCGACGCGGTCGGCCGCGCGCCGGCTCATCTGCCGGGACTCCTCGCTTTTCTGCGGACGGCCGAGCCTGGCAAACACCCGGGCGGCGGTGGCATGGACCTGCCATTCCACGGTCCACGCCTCGCAGCTTTCCAGGGCCGCCAGCGAGCGCCCGATTTCCGCTGCCGCCGCCTGGTGGTCGCCCTCCAGGATCGCCAGTTCGGCGAGCAGCCGGTATCCTCGCGCGGCATAGCTCGGCTCGTGATGCTGGCTGGCCAGGTGCACCAGGGCATCAGCCAAACTGCGCGAGCGAGGCAGATCTCCGCGCGCCAGGGCGCATCGCACGCGCGCATCGAGCAGCGGACACCGGAGTTGGAACGCCACGTTAGCATGGTCGACTGTTTCCTGCGCCCGTTCCAGGCACTGCCACGCGCCGTCAGCGTCGTCGTTGCCGAGCCGCGCCAATCCCCACCAGAGGTAAATTGTGGAGCGGAACAACTTCGCCATCGGATCGTCCGCCAATCGAGTGTATGCGGCCAGCGGCCCCGCGAATTCGCCGGCCTCCATTCGCGCCCAGTTTTCCCGCACGGTAAGCCAGAACAGCGGCAGCGGACTGCCATTCCTCGCTGCTGTCTTCGCGCCGTCCCTGGCCACGCGAACCGCCTGGCCGAGATCGCCCCGATGCAGGCTGGCCCAGTTGAGGTACAGAAGGGCAATGAAGTACTCGAAGTACATGCCCGTCTTCCGGGAGGCCTCCCGCGCCTGTCCGGCTTTGACGCAGGCGGCCTGGTACTCGCCGGTAAAGGCCAACATCCCGGATTCCATCCACGGAATGCGGCTCTGCATGCGCGCATCCGTCAAAGTTCTCATCGCCGGCAGAGCCGCCTGAAACACGTCCGCCAGTTCCCGGGTCCAGCCGACCAGGTAAATCGTGCAGAAAGCGCGATAGCCGTCGATCAGTGCCCCGGCAACCGGATCGCGCGAGAGAGCATTGACGGCCTGAGCCTCGTCAATAGCGGCCAGCGCCCGGCGGTAGTCGACCATCACCAGCGAAAAGCTCATCTCCAGCAGCGCATGGATCTGTCGATCCCTGGCCTCGCTCTCTCCGGCCTGATCCGCCAGGGCGCGAAAATCCGACGTGGCGCCCGACAAGTCCCAGGCGGACAATCGCATCAGCGCGCCCTGCTCCAACAGATCCATCCGGCGCCCGGCCCTGCCGTCCTCGGGCAGCCGTTCGACCAGGGCGAGCGCCCGTTCCAGGTAACGCGCCGCCTCCTGGTGGGACTGGCGAGCCGAGGCTCCGTCGGCGGCCAGCCGCAGATATCGGATCGCGCGGCCGAAATCGCCCGCGATCTCGAAGTGGCCCGCAAGCTCCGCCGCCACGCGCTTCGGATCCGAAGCGTACAACCGTTCCTCGGCTTGACCCAAGAGTCCGTGCAGGCGGGAGCGCCGCGCCGGGGGAACTCTCCGGTAAAGTGCGTCGCGGCACAGGACGTGGATGAAGGAATAGCCGGGCGACTCCATCCCATCGGGAAACCGCACGATCTCGCCGTGCTTGAGGATCATCTGCTGCCGCACGAGCGGCTCGCACAACGACTCCACGTGCGCCGGATCTACACCAAGCGTGGCCGCCACGCTCGCAATCGAAAAGGCGTCGCCGGCCACCGCCGCGGCCGCGAGCATCTCCTGTTCCGCCTGGTTGAGCTGGGCGGCCTGCCGCTCGAACATCTGTTGCAGGCTGTCGGGAACGATCGCGGCGATGGAGCCTGGCGCGCTCTCGATCTTTCCCATCCGCACGAGCTCCTCGACCAGGCAAACCACGTACAGCGGATTGCCCGTCGTGCGCTGGTGCAACGGCGCCGCCAGGCTCTGCGCGATGTCCATTTCCGGAAAACGCGCGCGCAAATACTCACCCACCTGCTGCTCGGTCAGATAGGCCAGCGGCAGAACCTTGCATTGCCGGTGCAGTTCCAGCTCGTTGCGTGCCACGAGAAGCGGAGAGCTGCTTCCGCCGGCATCGCTGGGCCGGTACGTGCAAAGGATCATCAGCCGCGCCGGACTTGTGCGCCGGGCGATCGACGACAGCACGGCCACGGTCGATGGATCGCTCCAATGAAGGTCTTCCAGCGCGATCACCAGCGGAGTTTCCGCGGACAGTGTCTCCATGGCATCCGTGATTTCGCGCAGCATGCGCTCTCGCGTCGACCCGAAGACCTCGTCGCGCAGCTTCACGCGGTCCTCCAGAGAGATCAGCGACGGCAGGTGCATCAGCCACGTGGGGGCGCGGGAGCGCAGGACTTCGACCAGGCGCCGGCCCAGCGCCTGTCCGAGCTGCTCCAGGGCCTCGAAGACCGGCAGGTAGGGCTCGCCGCAGCCGAACTGTTGCAGGCATCGTCCGCGCGCCAGCGCCGCCATTCCGCCCTCGCCGGCACGCTGCGTCGCGCGCAGAGAATTCATCCAATGCTCGATCAGAGTGGTTTTTCCGAGCCCCGCCTCCCCGGTGATGAAGACGAGCTGACGCGACGATACCAGGGCGTCTTCAAACCATGCGTCCAACTGCCCGATCTCGTTGGCGCGGCCCACGACGCCGTCGTGGGGCACGTCGCGTCTGGCAGTTTCGGGACCATCGCGCGCCGCGGCCAGGAGCCGGTAGCCGCGCCGGTGGAGCGTCTGAATAAAGAGCGGGTCCTCGACCGGATCGTTCAGGGCCTTGCGGATTTCCAGGACCGCACGCTTCAAGACGCCTTCGGTGACGTGGATATCGGGCCAGACGGCGTCCAGCAGCTCCTGTTTGGTCACCAGCCTTCCGGGCCGCTCGAACAAGTAGAGCAGCACGGAAAAAGCCTTTGGAGACAACGAGATCTGGTCCGTGCCCTGCCAGGCGCATTGGTTGGCCCGGTCCAGCCGGAGAGACGCAACCGAACGCTTTTTCGGCGTCACTGAACCGTCACCCCTTCCTCACTGACGGATCACGACTTGGACAGCCCGCACACCCTAATCTGAGTCTGTCAGGAACGAATTCGACCAATATATCGCAATCGGGAAAGAGCCATGAAAAAAGCAACATTTGGCATCGCCGCTCTCGGGTTCTTCGCCGTCTCGTGCCTCGGTCAGGAGATTCTGACTCTCGACCAGGCAGTGGCGATGGCCCTGGACCACAACCGCGGGCTTCACAACTCGACCCTGGAGATCCGCAAGGCCGAAGACAAGCTCAAGGCCAACCGGACCCACCAGCTTCCCAGCTTCAGCCTGCAAGCTCTCGCCGCCCAGCAACTGCAGAGCTTCGACTTCGTGCTTCAGAAGGGCGTGCTCGGAAACTACACTGGAGTCGGTCCGCTTCCGGACCACGATGTTCATCTGAAGACCCCGTTGGAACCGACCGGGATGGTCATCGGCAAAGTGTCGCAGCCGTTGTCGTCGCTGATCCGGATCCGGAGGAACCTGGACGCGCTTCGGACCGGCGTGGAGTTGGCCCGCGAACAGACCCGTGCGGACAAGCAGACCGTGGTTCGCGAGGTCAAGCGGCTGTACTACACGCTCCAACAGGTCGAATCGAGCCTCGGGAGCGCTCGTGAGACGGTTGCCCTCTATAAGGAGCTGGGCCGGCTGACCGAAAACTATGTGGCCGGAGAGGTGGTGCTCAAGTCGGAGCTTCTGGATGTCCAGACGCACCTGGCGAAGGCGGAGCAATCGGCGTCGCTGTTGGAAGACCAGCGGGAGACGGGCAGGGAGCAGCTCAACCAACTCTTGGGACGGGATGTGCTGACCGCTTTCGAGGTGCAGCCGGTACTGGAGAACGCCGGCGAGTCGTTGGACCTGGAAGCCGCACGCCGGCAAGCCCTCGAGCGGCGGCCCGAGATTCGCCAGGCGAAGCTGCGCCAGACCCAGGCCGAACAGGACCTGCGGGCCAAAAAGGCGGAGTACATCCCCGACGTTGCCGCCGAGTTCAACACCCTGCGTTTCCTCAACTACGGCCAGTTCTTCCCGACCGGCAGCAACAGCGTCGGCGTCAGCGTGAACTGGGAGCCGTTCGATTGGGGCCGCAAGAAGCACGAAGCGGCCGAGAAACAGCACATCGTGGACCAGGCGCGCAACAGCCAACAGGATGCCGTCAACTCCGTGATCGCCGATGTGAACGACAAGTACCGGCGGCTGCGGCAAAGCCAGACGCAGCTCCGCGTGGCACGTCTGGCACAGCAGACCGCCCTCGAAAGTCTGCGAGTCACCAGGAACAAATTCGCCGTGCAATCCGTGCTGCTGAAAGACGTTTTGCAGGGGCAAGTCAGTCTGGAGCAGTCCAACAGCGACTATCAACAGGCGTTGCTGTCGGTCTGGAATTCGCGCGCCGATTTCGAGCGCGCTCTGGGAGAAGACCAATGAAACGAACTGTCATCGTGATTCCGTTCCTCCTGCTGGCGGCGTGCCATCGCGAGGGGCCAAAGCTGGAAAATCCCGTGACCCCCGTGCGCGTCACGGCAGTTGATCTCTATCGGCCCAAGGCGGGCGGGCGCTATTCGGCATCGATCCTGCCCGGCAGGCATGTGAGCCTGGCATTTCGGGTCTCGGGGCTGGTGACCGACATTCATCGCATTGGATCACGCGGGCTGGAGCCCGGCGATATCGTGCCTGCCGGGACCGTCCTGGCGCGGGTCCGCGAAGAAGACTATCGCAATACGACCGCGCAGGCGCAGAGCCAGCTCGAAGGAGCGCGTGAAGCACAGAGGAGCGCGCGGGCCCAGTTGGCTCAGGCCGAGGCCTCTCACGCCAAGGCGGAAGCCGACTTTATTCGCGCCAGGACGTTGATCGAGAGCCATAGCCTGACGCGGCCCGAGTTCGACGCGGCCAAGGCACAGTTCGACGTCACCGCGGCTCAGGTGGATGCGGCCCGCGCCCAGATCGAATCGGCGGCGGCTCAGACCCGCACCGCCGAGGCGGGCATTGCGACCGCGCGCCTCAACCAGGGCGACACGGCGCTGTCCGCTCCGTTTACGGCATCCGTCGTCCAAAGGAATGTCGAAGTGGGCACGATGGCCGGACCTTCGGTAGTCGCTTACACCCTCGCCGACATCAACACCGTGAAGGCGGCCTTCGGCGTGCCGGATACGGTAGCGGTCCAGTTGAGGCCCGGGAGGAGTATCGCGATCACGATGGAGGCTCTGTCGGGCCGCGAGTTTCACGGAATCGTGACCGCCGTGGCCGCGGTTGCCGATGCCGATACGCGCCTCTTCCAGGTAGAGATCAGCATGCCCAATCCAGGGCTGGCGTTGAAGCCGGGCATGATTGCCTCGCTCACGCTCAGCGAGTCCGGTATGGCTCCTGCGCCTGTGCCGGTGGTTCCAGTGGCGGCCGTGGTCCGCGATCACGATAACCCCGCGGATTTCATGGTCATGGTGGTCGAGAACAAGACGGCCAAGGCGCGCAAGGTGAGCCTCGGGCCGACGTTTGGAGACATTCTGGCGGTGACCAGCGGCGTGAAGCCCGGTGAGCTTGTGATTCGCGCGGGCGCTTCGATGGTCACGAATGGACAAATCGTGGAGGTGATTCCGTGAAAAACAATAGCGCACACAATGCCGGCGATCCGTTGCTGGAGAGCCGCAACACCGCACGGCTTTCGGTCGAGCACCCGCACCTGACCTGGGTGCTGCTCGCCGGAACAGTGGTCTGGGGAATCTACGGCTACACCCACATGCCGCAGCGGAAGGATCCCGATATTCCGATCAAGGCGGCGCTCGTGGTCACGCCCTGGCCCGGCGCCAGCGCCGAAAAAGTCGAGGAGCTGGTCACCAAGCCGGTCGAGAAGGTCATCGCCTCGAACAACAAGATCTCCAAGATCGAATCGGTCTCGCGCAGCAACTCTTCGGTGATCACGTTTTATATCTCCGACGACCTGAAAGACGTCAGCACCGTGCTCGACGACGTGGGCGGGAGGCTGGCAGCCATTCACACCCTGCCCGATGGGGCTGGACCGATCCAGTATCAGCGCGACTTCGGCGATACCTCGACGCTCATGCTGACCGTTGCCAGCCCCAAGGCCAGCCCGGCCGACATCGAGTTACGGGCCTCCAGGCTGCAGGAAGCCATTCAATCCACGCGGGCGCAGGCTCACGGCAACCCGGCAGAGAGAGCCTCACTGGTATTCTGCTTTCCGGCGCGCGAAGAGTCCCGATTGGTGCGCATGGGCGCGATGGACTTCCTGGAGTACGTCCGGCGCTCCGATGCCACTCTCGATCCGATTCTGCTGGACGGCGCCGGCTGTGTCGGAGCCGACGTGAACGCCGCCGGCAAGGACGATCGGATCCTCGCGTACCTCGGGAGGTTTTTGCAGGATTACTATCCGAAATCCCAGTGGGAGCCCGACGTCTGGGAGCCGTTCGTGGTTCGGGACCCCGGCGAGGTTCGGATGAAGCTCGCCTCCGTTGCCGGCGAGAAGTACAGCTACCGCGAACTCGACCAATTCACCGACCTGATGGAGAAGACCTTGCTCGCGGCGGGCCGTAACGACGTGAATGCCCCGCTGGTGGCCAAGGTGGACCGGGCCGGCATCCTGTCGCAGAAGGTATACCTGCTGTATTCGCAGGAGCGGCTTGCTGCTTACGGCATCCAGGCCGGCAACTTGAGCAACATTCTGCGGGCGCGGAACCTGACCTCCGGAGCTGGGGAGTTCGACGCGGGCGGCAAGAATGTTCTCATCGCACCATCCGGCGAGTTTCACAGCGAACGCGAGATCGGCGACGTGGGCATCGGCGCAACCCGGCAGGGCGCGCCGCTCTACCTGCGCGATGTTGCCGACACCGTTCGCAGTTACGATCACCCCGCGCGCTACCTGAACTTCTACTCCTGGCGCGATTCCAGCGGCAAGTGGCAGCGGACCCGTTCTGTCACACTGAGCGTGCAGATGGGCGCAGGCCAGCAGATCAACAACTTCTCCAGGCAGGTGGATGCGGCTATGGACGGCTTGCGGAAACAGTTGCCCAAGGACCTGATCGTCGCCCGCACCAGCGACCAGCCGCGCCAGGTGGAAGAGAATATCGACCTCTTCATGGACAGCCTCTACGAGGCGGTGATTCTGGTGGTACTGGTATCGCTCGTCGGATTCTGGGAGTGGCGCTCGGCGCTGCTGATGGCTCTCTCGATTCCCCTCACGCTGCTCATGACCTTCGGATTGATGCACGTGCTGGGCATCGACCTCCAGCAGATTTCGATTGCTACCCTGATCATCGCGCTCGGTCTTCTGGTGGACGATCCGGTGGTTGCGGGCGACGCCATCAAGCGCGAGATGGGCGCCGGGCAGAGCCGCAGTATCGCAGCCTGGCTCGGGCCCACCCGTCTGGCGACCGCCATCGTCTACGCCACCATCACGAATATCGTCGCCTATCTGCCGTTCCTGATGCTGACCGGGTCGATGGGCCAGTTCCTGTACTCGATGCCGGTGGTGATCACGATCTCGCTGGTCGCATCGAGGGTCGTGTCTATGACCTTCATTCCGCTGCTCGGCTCCTTCATCCTGCGGCCGCGCCGCGAGCCATCGATGGAGGAACGCCGCAGCCGCGGTTTCGCGGCGAAATACTACCGCGTGGGCCAATGGGCCATCCGGCATCGGTGGGCAGTGGTGTCGGTGGCTGTGCTGGTGCTGGTCGGCGGCGGCTCCATCGGCGCGTCGCTCAAGAAGCAGTTCATGCCGAAGGACCTTTCGCAGCTCGCTTTCATCGACGTCTTCCTGCCGGAAGACGCGTCCTTTGCGGCCACCAGTGAGACCGTCCAGCAGGTCGAGAAGATCGTGCAGGAGGTGTCAGCCGCGCAGAAAATGCCGGTCGAGGCGCTCTCCAGCTTCGTTGGAGGCGGCGCACCGCGCTTCTGGTATTCGCTGTCTCCCGAATCGCCGCACACTAACTACGCGCAGGTCGTCATGCTTTTCCGGGACAAGCGGCAGACCCACCAGCTCCTGCCGTACATCCAGAGCCGCGTCGACCGGGAAGTCGCCAACGCCCGTATCGATGTGCGGCAACTGGAAAACGGCGACTCGGTGGGATTGCCGGTGGCCATCCGGATCTCGGGTGCGGAGAGCGACACTCTGCGCGCCACGTCCGAACGGGTTCAGAAGGTGTTGCGCGATATTCCCCTGGTCAGCCGCATCCGGGACAATTGGGGCGAGGACCGGTTCACCGTCCGCATGGACGTCAATCCCGATTCCGCCAACCTGGCTGGTGTGACGAACCGGGACATTGCCGACGCGTCTGCCGGAGCCGTCATCGGCACGACCGTGACTACGCTGCGCGAGGGGGATAAGCAAATCCCGGTGGTGGCTCGTCTTCGTTCCACGGAAATCGGCGGCCTGGAGGATTTGAATTATCTCTACGTCGCCTCGAAGACCGGAAAACAGAAGGTGCCGATCCGGCAGGTTGCGAGTTTCGGATACTCGTTCCGCAGCGAGGTCATCCGCCGCCGCAACCAGGCTCGGACCATCACCGTGTCCGGCGCGCCCCAGCAGGGCGTCCTGTCGTCCGAAGTGATGGCCGCCGCGCGGCCGGCCCTGAATGCCATCGCCGCTTCGCTTCCGCCGGGCTACAAGATCGAAGTCGGCGGCGAAGAGGAGAAGCAGATCGATGGATTCCAGCAATTGTCCGTGGTGCTGGCGACTTCGGTCATCGCCATCTTCCTCGCCCTCACGTTCCAGTTCAAGAACGCCGTGAAGCCGCTCATCGTGTTCGCGGCTGTGCCGTTCGGGTCGGTGGGCGCGCTGTTGGCCCTCTGGATCATGGGCACGCCGTTCGGCTTCATGGGTTTTCTCGGCGTGATCAGCCTGGTCGGGGTCATCGTGAGCCACATCATCGTGTTGTTCGACTTCATCGAAGAGAAGCACGCCGAGGGCGAACCCTTCGAGCAGGCTGTGTTGGACGCCGGCATCGTGCGTCTGCGTCCCGTGCTGATCACCGTGGGTGCGACGGTCTTCGGTCTGTTCCCGCTCGCAATCCACGGGGGGCCGCTGTGGGAGCCGCTCTGCTATGCCCAGATCGGCGGACTCTCGATCGCCACGTTCATCACCCTGCTGCTGGTGCCGGTGTTCTATTCGATCTGCGTGCTGGACCTCAAGATCGTGAAGTGGGAGCAGGTCGCACCGGTTCACACGCCAAAGGAGGAGCCGGTGGGAATGGAGCTGGAGATGGAACTCTCGTGAGCATTCGGCGGAAGCGGCCGGATCAGTGCAGTGGTCCGCCGCTATAGCCCCTTGCGATAGTGCACGCACCGATCTACGACTTCGAAACCCAGCGCTTCGTGGCAGCTTTGAGAAGTCCCGTTGTCGATCCACGTGTCGGACGCCATCTCGACACAGCCATGGCTTCGGGCCCAATCTTCCGCGGCGGAAAGAAGCCGGCGGCCGATACCGAGCCGCCGGTACTCCTCGTTGACATACCAGCCCTCCAGATACCCCACCGGATGCGCGGGATCGCAACCATCGGCATGCGAGCGCAGGTCCACTTCGGCAAAGCCGATCAGCGCGCCGGCCTCAGCCTCGGCGACGAAGTTGATCAACGGCATGGCGCCGGGAGTGTTACCTGCCAGTATCGGTTCCAGCTCGCGTGCGTGTTCCGTCGCGGAGGTCCCCGGCCACAGTGCCTCGCGAAGTCGGGCGAGTTGCTTGCGATCGGCCGGCGTTGCCTGCCGGATGCGGGCTTCCATGACTCCAGAATATCTGTGAAATCCTGGACGCGATCGGCACCTGAAATGGGCCGGCCCTCATGACCCAGCACGCGGGACTTCAGGCAGCGGCGCACCGGCGAGCCCTTTCTTCACCAGCCCGGCCAGGAAATCCGCAAACGGCCCGATGTCCTCGCCAACGCTCGCCTTTTCCAGCGCATCCATATAGACCTTGCGGTCCGCAACGGGGATGACGGTCCACGGAAATCCTCCCGCCGCCATCATCAGGTTCATGAGGAACCGCCCCATGCGGCCGTTCCCGTCCATGTAGGGGTGAATGTACACGAACACAAAATGCCCCAGGACAACCCGCACAGCGGGGTCTGTCTCATCGCGCAGCAGATCGAAGAAGGCAGGCATCGCATCCCTGACTGCCTCGCGGCTCAGGGGCACGTGCATGGACTGGCGAATGTAAACCTGGGCGTCGCGATAACCGGCGAGATCTGCAGGTCGCACCAGGCCGGCGGTGACGCTTGGCGCGAACATCTCCCGGTACCACGCCCGGTGATCTTCTTCGGCGACTGTGCCGGGATTCTCGCCCTTCAACACCCGGCCGATGCTTTTCTGCACTTCCTGATAAGCCTGCCAGTAGCCACGCGCAGCCATGGCGTTGCGCTGCTCACGGTCCTGTTCATGGGTGTCCGGATTCCACGCCCCGCGGCGCACGCGCTGAATGAGATCGGCGCTGACCCGATATCCTTCGATCGACAGCGAGTGATAGGCATCCGTCACATATGCTTCCGCAACGCGTTTCAGATAGGCGCCGGCATTGCGCGGCAGGCCGGGCGCCCTGGGGAACCGCTCGCTGACGGGTTCCCTCATCCTCTGCCACAGCAGCCTGATGCGGTTCACATAAGGCGATGTTTCGCGCATTGGAAGCGCGAGCGGAAAAGCATCGCCGAAAGGATTCGTTTCACGGATCTTGTACCCAGCCGCCGTCATTGTCTTCACGATGTTTTCCGCGATATGGCCGCGGCCACTGTTGCGGAAGGCACCTGCGAGGCGGCCGGCAATTGTGCTGTGGCCCCCCGCCAGCAGTCTCGACAGCAGTCCGGAGACGTCGCGGACCATGGCCAGCGCCGCGCGCGCATCGGTGGCGTGGGTTAGAAAGTACTGGGTTGAGCAATCGATCAAGGCCGCTTCGAGCGAAAACAGACGGAGGCCGTCAATTTCGGCTCTGTCGCCGGCGGCGGGCAAGGCGGCGCGAAGATCCAGCAGCGATGTCCCATGGGGAAGCACGGTTACCTTGTTGCGGGCCTTTGGTGAGCGCACCACGAGTTGCCTGGGAACGGTCCAGTTCCCTGCATGTAGGGAGAGCGACTGCTCTGGAGAGAGCGACCAGTTGCGGCCAAGCCGCATTTCAAGATATGCAGCGGAAAAACGCCAGAAGGAGGCGTACCACGAGGTGCTTTCTCCCTTCACCTCGTCCGGTCGGCTCGGGATGTACCATCCCTTCATGACCTCTCGCAGGAACCCGTTTGCCACAAGGCGCTCCCGGTGCGTCCGCGTCATGTCCTTCGCGCGTATGGCGGCGGCGCCGTTGGCGTTCTGAAGGCTGTGGAGGACTTCCAGCGACTGGGCGAGTTTTTCCGAGGGTGAAGGCATTAGCTGTGTCCTCGCGTTAGCTTTTCGTGTTGCACGACTATTAGCTCATCGTGCGTATCCATAATTAGCTTTTTACGTTGTATCACTTTTAGCTTATTATGTCGAGCACTCCTGGCTCGGC
>DATJYJ010000214.1:0-5878 GCA_035578025.1 Verrucomicrobiia bacterium | reverse complement strand
TTCGATGGGATCGCCGCGCCGATGATCTACACGTCCAGCGGGCAGATCAGCGCAGTGGTGCCGTTCGGACTGCAAGGGCGCGGCGACACTCAGGTGCAGGTGGAATTCAACGGCACCCGGTCGGCAGCAGTAGACATTCCGGTGGCCGCGACGGTGCCCGGGATCTTCTCCTCGGACGCATCGGGAAAGGGGCCGGGGGCGATTCTCAATCAGAACTTCTCCGTGAACAGCGCCAGCAACCCGGCAGCGGCCGGAAGCGCGATCATGATCTACCTGACCGGCGCGGGGACGATGCAGTCGCGGGTGACCGACGGGGCACTGGCGCCAACCACACTGGGCATTTCCGAGCAGGATGTCACGGTGAACATCGGCGGCATCGCGGTGACACCGCTGTATGCCGGGGCGGCGCCCGGAATCATCCAAGGCGCGATCCAGATCAATGCGGTGATACCGGTGGGAGTAGCGCGGGGGAATGCGGTGCCGGTCGAAGTAACGATCGGCGGTGCGAACAGTCCGGCGGGCGTGACGGTGGCAATCCGGTAGGACGGGTTACTCGTAGCGCAGAGCTTCGACCGGATCGAGGCGGGCGGCACGGCTTGCGGGCCAGATGCCGAAGAACAATCCGACGCCCACGGATACGGCCACGCCGAGAGTCGCAGCCCAGAGAGGCACGGCGGTCGGCAGATTCGGAAAGACGAGGGCGGCGGCGCGCGAGATAATCCATCCCAGGGCGAGACCCAGGACGCCGCCCATGACGGTGAGCACCACGGCCTCGGTGAGGAACTGAACCACGATATCGCTGCGGCGGGCGCCGATGGCTTTGCGCACGCCGATCTCGCGGGTGCGCTCGGTGACGCTCACCAGCATGATGTTCATCACGCCAATGCCTCCCACCAGCAGGCCGATCGAACTGAGAATCACCATGACCAGCGCCACGGTCGCGGTCACGCTGTGGAACTGCTCGATCATCTGCTCGGCGGTGGTCATGGAGAAAGTGTCCGCGCCGTTGAAGGGAATGTGCCGCGCGATGCGCAGGGCGGCGCGGGTTTCGTCCTGCGCCTTGGTGACCCATCCATCGCGGGCGATCACGATCAACATGTTCTCCTGAGCATTGGGGAAGATCTTGTGCATGGTGAAGTAAGGGATCAATACGCGGGTGTCATCCTGGCCCGGGAGCGAGGCGGCGGGGCGGTCCATGACTCCGACGATCTGGAGTTCGTGGCCGTCTACCTGGATCCACTTGCCGATGGGATCGAGATTGGGCAGGATCTGGCGGGCCACGTCGGCGCCGATCACCACGACCGGCATGCGGTGAGAGCTTTCGAGGTCGGTGAAGAAGCGGCCCGACTGCATGGTGGTGCCGCCGGCGGCATAGCCTTCCTCGGTGCCGCCGAGCTGAATGTTGTAGAGGTCGTTCCCCTTGTACCTGGCGGTGTGGATGCCGTTCGGCGGAAACAGGAACGGGCTTACATGTTCGACAGCGGTGGAACGCTCGGCGACCGCGCGCGCCTCTTCCAGGGTGAGCGGCTTGCGCTGGCGCTCTTCGCGGGTAGCGTGGCCCATGGCGGTGGTCTTGGTGACGATGATGGTGTTGGGGCCGAAGCTGCGGAGCAGGTTGGTGATGGCGCCATCGAGGCCGGCGATGATGGAGCCGACACCGATCACCGCGCCGGTCCCGATGATCACGCCCAGCACGGTCAGGAACGAGCGCAGTTTGTGCGCGCGCACGGTGGCCATGGCCAACTGTGCTCCGGCGAAGAAGCTTCCGATGCTCATTTTTCTGCCCTCAGTGCTTCGATCGGATCGAGCTTGGCGGCGCGCTGCGCGGGATAGATGCCGAAGAACAAGCCGACGATGGCGGAGAGCGCCACGCCCGCGATCACCGCGGTGGCCGGCACCGCCATCGGCACCGGGGTCAGGGTGCGCACGAGCACCGCGACAATCCAGGCGACCATCACGCCGATCAGGCCGCCCGATGCGGCCAGCACACTCGACTCGACCAGAAACTGATTCAGGATGTCCTGGCGGCGTGCGCCCACGCTTTTGCGGATGCCGATTTCGTGGGTGCGCTCGGTGACCACGGCGAGCATGATGTTCATGATGACCACGCCGCCCACCACGAGGAACACGGAGACGACGCCGACCGCGGTGGCCGCGATGGCTCCGGTCAACTGGTTCCAGAAATCAAGCAGAGCATCGGAGGTGAGAGTGGAGAAAGTATCGTCCTGCGTCGGGCCCAGGTGGCGATAGGCGCGCAGCAGGACGCGGGCCTCTTCCTGCGCTTGAAGAAGGTGCTCATGATCGATGGCGGTCCCGACGAAAGTCATGCCGTTGTGCGATCCCCAGATCTTCAGGAAGGTCTCGATCGGAATCACGACGAAATTGTCCTGCGACTGGCCGAAAACCGAGCCTTTAGCCTTGGCCACACCGACGACTTCGAACGGAAGGCCGTCGAGCGCGATCGACTGGCCGATGGCGGTGGAGCCGGGGAAGAATTTGTCCTTGATGTCTTTGCCGATGAACGCCACATTCATCTTGCGGCTATTCTCGGTATCGGAGATGAAGTGGCCGTCCTCGGCATCGAAGTTCGTGATCACGCCGACGTTGGGGGACGCGCCCTGCAGTCCGACAGCCTCGGCGGTTTCCTTGCCGAGGTGCACGTTGACGCTGCGCCCGGCGATCAGGCCCAGCTCGTTGGTGAGGGCGACGTTGGTGCGCAGGAACTCGTATTCCTCTTTGCGGAGCTCGGGGTTGCGGCGCAACATCTCCATGTACTTCTTGGGGTCGAAGCCCATCATGACGATGCGCTGGACGCGGTAGCCATCGGCACCCATGCTGGAGACGTTCTGCGCGATGTAGACATCCATGCCCTTGATCACGCTCATCACGGCGATGAGGGTGGTGGTGGCCAGAATGATGCCGAGGAGCGTGAGGAAACTGCGCAGCTTGCTGCCGCGAAGCGAGTGGAGCGCGCCCTTCACAGCCTCCCAAAACGATGCATGCGATGTCATTAGAATCTTAGACGTGTTCCGGCAACGGTTCTTAGCCGTTACGAGTTTTCACCCAATTCATTATCGCTTCATCCAGCCAAAAACGGTGAGGGCGTTGGCCCAGGAATCCGAGATGTCCACCCTGCTCCGTGACCAGGAGTTGAATGCGGGGATTGGCGCGCAATTCCGGCGAGTCGAAGATATCGAACGGGATGAAGGTGTCGTCCCTGGACTGGATCAGGAGGGCTGGAACGCGGATGTGCTCCAGATAGTTCAGCGAGGATTGGGTGCGGTAATAGTTCGCGGCGTTGCCGAATCCGAAGGACGGCGCGGTGAAACGATCGTCGAGCTCGACGATGGATTGCAGGCCGTCGAACTGATCGCGGCGGTAGCGGCCGGTGGCGCAGAGACGATTGCGCATCCGGCGGACGAAGCGCGCTTCGTAGAGGCGGTTGTCGGGCTGGCCGATGCGGTGGGCGCAGGCGGCGAGGTCGAGCGGGGTCGAGACGGCGCAGACTCCACGGATGAGCTCCGGCGCGGCGTCGCCCAGTTCACCGGCGAGTTTGAGAACCACGTTCCCGCCGAGGGAGAAGCCCACCAGGAACGACGGCCCGCGGCCCTCGGAGCGCATCTGGCGAAGGACTTCGTGAAGGTCGCTGGTGAGACCGGCGTGGTACAGCGTGTTGCACAGCCTTTCAGTTCCGCCGCAGGTTCGCATGTGGAAGCGATGCGCGGCAAACCCGGCATTCAGCGCGGCGGCCGAGAGACTGCTCATGTAACCGGCGTCGCCGGAGCCTTCCAGGCCGTGGACCATGACGATCTCGCCAGAGACAGGCTGAAGCCTGTCCCACACGGGCCGCTGGGAGAGCACAAGCACCTGCACGTCATGCTCGGTGCGGAACAGGCGCCGTTCGACAGGAGACGCCGCCTGGGGATCCGGCCGCTTCCAATAGTGGGCAAGTATGGTTTGGAGATGGTTGTTGCGAACCAGCGGATGGAAGGGCGGCATGGGCGGCCGAACTTGTAGTATACGGGAGACCGCCCTACTTGCGCTCCGCGCTCACCTGCACCCGCTTGAAGTGCTCCATCTCGGGCTTGCCGCCGGGATTGATAGGGATGACTTCGATCTGTAATGTGTCTCCTTCGCCGGCCTTGAAGCGGCGCTTGAGCACCTCATTGCCGCGGGTCTCGAGCTCGACCAGCATGCCGCCGTTGAACCAGAGCGAAACCTTCGCCCGCTTTCCAGCGAGCTTGACGTCGCAATCGTGGCCCATGATATTGCACTCGAACTCGTCGGACTTCTGTTTCAGTATGTGGGTCACGCGGAGAGAATCGCCCACGGTTTCGAGCGACCAGGTTTCGTCGGCGTCCGCGGAGCCTTGCGTCCACTTACCGATCAACTTATCGCGATCCGCCGTGTCGTCCCCCAGCGCGGCCGCGGCCAACAGGAAAAGAAGGCCGCCGGCGGCGGCCAGTGGTTTGAGCATGATGTCCCCCTTGGTAGTCTACGGCTGGAGTTGGCGGGGGACTATCCTGTCGATGCTGTATGATGTAGCCGGGATGTGCAGGAATATCAGGCCTCTGTTCAACTTCGACCCGCCAGTCACGGAAGAGGAGATTCGCGCGGCATCGCTACAGTTCGTGAGGAAGATCAGCGGGTTTACAAAGCCTTCGAAGGCGAATGAAGCTGCGTTTCTGGCGGCGGTGAACGAGATATCGGGGGTGTCGGCCCGGTTGCTGGGGGCACTGGAAACCACAGCGCCGTCGAAGAATCGAGAAGCAGAGGCGGCCAAGGCGAGGGCCCGGGCGGCGGAGCGGTACAAGGGTTGAGGTCAGCGGAGGATGTCTTTGCGGGTCAGGCGCAGCTTCTGGAAATCGGGGTTGGAGATCACGTAGAACCAGTCGGCGAAGCGTGCGTTGAGATCGCGGGAGGATTTTTCGCCGGCTCCGGTGGTGTCGGCGTAGCTCGTGGCGCGGGCGGCATCCCAAGTCGTGGTAACGAAGAGGTAGCGGTCGCCGCTGGAGGCGATGTCGCCGAAGCGGACCTGATAGGCAACGCCGTTGGCCATCTCGACCGTCATCTCGCCGTCGGTGGACAGGATGCGGCCGGTCTGGGTGAGCAGGAAGCCGAACTGGCGCAGCGAGAGCGCGGTTTCCATGGATAGCTGCATCTGACCGGCACGGAGGTCGCGGGCCATGCCGGCGGGCTTGGGACGGGCGTCGACGATCTTAAGCGTGTCGAGCGTGGCGGCCATGGCTTTGGCGGCATCCTCTTTTACGGCGCCGGCAGGCGACTTCCATTGGTCGTTTTCCTGCGTGAGAACGATGTTCTCGCCCTGGTCGAGAGTGCCGTTGGTCGGGTTCACGGCATAGCTCGCGATGGACACGCGGCGGATGCTGGCAGTGGGAATGCGGAGGAGGCCGGAGTTGACCCAGTCGGCAAAGCGAGCGGAGGGATCGGCGTCGGTCTTGACGGCATAGGTGCGGTTCTGTCCGGGGACGCGGACAAAGCGCCATCCCGGCTTGGACTCGACCGGCTTGCCGAGGATGAAATCGGCGAGCACGTTCTTCCGGGCGTCGCGGAGAGTGACGCGCTTGCCTCGGCCCTGGAGCGAGCCGTTCTTTTGATCGAGAGGGTCGATGACGCCGTATTTGGCGTGGTCCTGGACGAGGTTGGAGCGGACCTGGTCTTTCTTGAGGTCGATGAGAGCGGCAGAGGTTTTGACGAGGCGGTCGCCGATGTCGATGGGATAGTCGTTGTTGGAAGCGATCACCCAGCGCGATTTGCGGAACTCTACTTTGAGGGGGCGGGCGGTAGCGGTGGGCTCGTCGTAGTCCACGACTTCGATGGCCTTGACCGATTGCGGATCGTGGAAGTCGGGGTAGAA
>DATJYJ010000213.1:0-7874 GCA_035578025.1 Verrucomicrobiia bacterium | reverse complement strand
TTCGTGCAATTCACGAAAATGAAGCGGATCTTCTGTTCCTCGGCGTTCTCTTTGAGCTGCGCCGCCAGCGGCCCCAGCAGATTGGTGAACTGCTTCGCGAGCAGGTAGGCATTCTCGGCGATCTTCAAAGCCACGGCGTAGATCGCCACTCCCGACAGCGGCAGAAACGCTTTAACGATGATCGGGTCTGTGCGGAGCAGGATCAGCGCCGCAATATTGATGATGAACTGCGCCGAGCTGAATGAGGCGACTTCCTTCAGGATGCTCTTATCGATTAGCCCCGCGGAGATGCGCAGGTCAGGCATCTTCGCGTATGCGCACCACGCATAGCCGAAATACTCAACCAGCATGGCTGCCAGGTTGACCCATGCCAGAGCCACCACTCCGTATCCGCGCTGCAACACCACCCACGTGCCGCCGGCATAAAGCACGGTGGAGACAATCTGTAGTGCATTGATCAGGTAGACTTTCTGTTCCCCGTACAGCGCGTTGCGAAAGAGGCTCAGCGGCAAAGCCAGCAATACGAAGCGCACCGCCAGAATCCAGAGCAGCGCGGTGGACTTCCCCTGCTGCGCCGCCGGAATTCCGAACATGCCGTTGAAGAAGATCGCCAGCAGGAGAATGCACACCGCCGAGGCCAGCGAGACCAGCAGGTAAACCAGGCTCAGCGTACTCAGGACACGATTGCGCCGCTCCACTGCCCCGGTGGCGCTGCACTGCGCGACGTATTTGACCACTCCGGTCCCAAAACCGAGATCGAGGAGGCTGAGAAACCCGAGCGTCGAGATCACCAGGGACCAGAGGCCGAAGTCGTCCTTCCCGATGCGGCCGATGATATAGGGGGTCAGCACCGCGACCGCCGCGATGGAGACCAGCATTCGCACGTAATTCGCCGCGGCGTTGACCGCGAACTGCGCCGTCCGGCTCATCGCAGCGCCTCCAGCGGCGCCGGCGCCTCCAGCGTCATCGATACCGGCGACCAACTGGTTCGCGGGTGGCGTTTCTTTTTTCCGATCCATGCTGCCGATATCGCGGCGCAGATCGCGAACAGTTGCATCACCGGCGTCACGCGGAAAGCCCATTCCAAAAAGCCGCTGGCCTGGAGCGTACACAGGCCCAGGAACACCCCGAAAAGCACAGCACCCTGAACTGTTTTTTGGCGCCATGCTCCTGCGACCGCTCCCCACGCGAACCGGATGACGATCGCCAGGTAGAGTGCCAGGCCGAGATAGCCGGTTTCCGCCGCGGTCAGCCAGTAGATGTGATGGCACACGCCGGCCTGCTCCTCGCTCCGCATCGCCTCGAAGTGTTCCCGGTAGGCCGCCTGGTTCGTGACCACGTACGAGAAATTGTTGAGGCCCACCCCGAGCGGATTGTCCGCGAGCATCTTGCGCGCTGCGATGTTGAACTCATCACGCGCGGCCGCACTTGCCTTGGGCGCAGTCTCGAATCTCGCGATGATGGACGGCGCGGCGCGGACCACCGCGGCCGCCAACAGCAGGCACAGCGCCATGGAAGCCGTGCGCACGCGCCTCCCGGGATAGCGCAGGTTGTCCCACAGGAGCGCGCCCCCGAATGCCGCCGCGGCCAGAGCCATGCCCGCGCGGGAAAACGTGCTCACCACCGCGAACATCAGGCCGAGGCACAGGATGATGGAAACCACCGCCTGCCGCAGAGGCATTTCCTTGTCGCTCAGTGCCCAGATCAGAAGCACCGGCAGCAGCAGGTTGGAATAAAGAGGAACCGTGTTGGAGTGGTCGAACGGACCATTGACGCGGTAGATGTGGAACCAGTATTTCTGCACGGCGGCCAGCATCGTGACCACCAGTGCCGCGCCCGCGAAGCCGAACCAGACAGCCTGGCGCGGAACGCCGGCGCGGAGGCAGTTGACCGTGCACCAGTACAGGCAGAAAATGCGCAGGCATTTCCAGAGGCTGAATGCGGTATACAGCGGCTCCGCGGAAACCGCGGTGAGCAGGCAGGCGTTCAAGAAGAACAGCAGCAGCAGCCAGGTGTTGCGGGGCAGCCATTGGACCTTTCCCGGAAAGCGGAAGACGATCGCCACGATGAGGGCCCAGCAGATCAGGTCGGTGAGCGTGATTTCAAAACCACGATCCGGCCCGCGATACAGTTCCCGCGAAACCAGGTTGAGCGCCCCGTGAGATCCCAGCACGGTGAAGAAGATCATCAGCGCGAACAGCCACCCGCGGACGCGGGAGAACCACGCGGCGCCGATCGCCATCGCCGGAACGCCCACCGCCAATCCCGCCGCTAAGACCGCGAGTTTCACTCAGTTCACCCGTTTCCAGATCGCCAGGAAGCGCTCGCTATCGGCGCTCCAGCGGCTCCTGTCCGATGCGCACAAGCCCAGCAACGCAGGCAGTTCCCGGTAGAGGCGCTCGCGCGGATAGCGGACGGACCACACTCCGGATTGCCGGTTGCGCACCAGGTTCCGAGGCCAGTGCCGAAGTATGTTCTGCTCGGGCTCGCGCAGATCGTTCGCGCGAACATAGTCCGCCATGGTAGGCCAGGGTCGGCACGCGCGCCGCCTTTCGATGTGCAGCCAGACCTCACCCCATTGCGTAGCCAGCCGTTTGAGGTCGGGCTCGTCCGGCTGCAACACCGGTTGGCCCGGGCGGAATTTGAATGCCAGAGCGCCGCTGTAGAGCTCGGGCAGATCGAAGGAAATCGCTGGCTGGAATTCAGCCAGAAGCCCGGCCAGGAGCTGGTCGCGGCCGGTGTACGGCGTGGCAAACCGGCCGTACACGATCAGCAGCGCGTCTCCCAGCGACAGCGCGCACTTGAAGTAGTTGCGGCGCACGAAATCCTCATCCGGCGCGGATTCGCATTCCCGAACCACGCGCAGCGACCAGAGCAGCCCGGCGCCGCGATTCAACAGCAGCCGTGTGGCCTCGATCGGCGGCAGGCGGTCCGAGGGCATGGCCGGCGCATTGGCGGTCAGGATGTCAGCCGGGCCGTCCAGAACCGAGTGTCCATGCAGCAGATCGGACCACATCAAGGTCGGCCGCCACTGGCGAATCTCCTCCACCGTCAGCGGCCGACTGAAATCGACCTGGATTCCGATCAGGCGCTCGTACTTGTGCCGGATGGCCTCCAGCGCGGCAGTAGGAATCCCGCCCTTGCGCCGGACCACCAGCAGAAAATCCAGGTCGTTGTAAGGGCGCTCCTCGCCGGCCACGCAAAGGACACCGCCTTCGCCGCGCCCGTAGCCGCCGCCCAGCACCAGCGCGGTCAGATTCTCCCCAAGCGCTCCGCGGACTTCGGCGGCGAGACCGGTCAGCCATGCATGCATGCGCGCGTTGAACTCCGCCGACCCGTGCCGGGCGTACCGTAGCAACGTGTCTGGGATGGGTTTCACCGCCATATCGTCATCCCGGGTTCTTGCGTTCACGCCACGCGCTGGTGAATCCCTGCCGCCGGCCCGCGAGCTGAGCCATGCGCAGCATGGGCGAATAGAATGCCTCGCCAAGTTGGAACCTGGCCGCGCAATACTTCCAGTCGCTGGCGACCTGCCGCACGTAAGGCAGCAGCGAATATCGAACCAGCGAACGCTCCCAGGCTGTCCATTCGAAGATGCGCGCTTCGGCGCGGCCCTCGCCCAACTGGCGCTTATAGAACTGGCGCAGCGTGTAGTTATGCGAGTGCATTACGATGGCATCCGGCGCGTAGCGGATCTCGTACCCGTCGCGGCGCGCGCGCCAGGTCCAGTCGATATCTTCCGAATACTGGATGTCTTCGCGGAACGGCATGCGCTCCCAAACCGATCGGCGCACGGCCGACACGGCCATCGAAAAACAGTGCCGCCAGAATCGCTGGCGCGAGCCGTCGCCGTAAGTGTCTTCCGTATCCTTGGCCATGAGCGGCCGGCAATCGGGACGCGGGATCTGCCGCCCGAAGACCGCCGCCACCTTGTCATCGCGGAATCCCTCGATCAGCGCGTCCAGCATGGAATCGTCCTGCGGTGTGCAATCGGAATTGACGAAGACCACGAACTCGCCCTCCGTTGCCGCCATGGCCTGATTCAGCACACGGCCTGGCACGTACGCCCCCGCCGGCACGTGATGGACGCGGTCGGTATACTTGCGAATTTCCTCCAGGGTGCCGTCGGTCGAGGCGTTGTCGAACGCCACCAGGACCATCGGGCGGGCTTGCCGCGTCAGATTGCGCAGCGTCTCCGCCACCAGGGGCATATCGTTGTGCGCGCGCAGGACTACGTGGACCGGGCTCATTTGGCCGCTCCCGCAGGCGCGGAGACTTCGCGCAGCATCAGGCCGTAGAGATCGTCGAGCCGCTCCGGCATCGGGTCCGGGACCACGTTGCTGGCGAAGAGCGCCACCGAGTCCTTGTGCTCAGGCGCGAAACCGTGCATGCCCGCAAGCGAGGTCTCGCCCATGAAACTCGGGCAGAGCAGATAGCCGGGGTCGAGCAGAAAGAAAAGCTCGCCGTACTTGGAGTCGGGGAAGTCGCAGCCGTACCCGGCCAATTCGGCCCGCGTCAGAATGCGGCCGTGCCGCTCGCGTTGCAGCGTCTCAACGATGCGGCGGCGCGCTTCGTCATTGAAGAACCAGAACCGGGCCATGGTGGAATCGTACACAGCGTTGAAGTCCACGCCGAAACGAAATCCGAGTGCGTCGATGCGGCTCATCAGCGGCACGTCCTGGATGGTGTCCGTCATTCCGTGATCGGAGAAGACGAACACGCGGACATCCGCGAATTTTTCATGCGCCGATTGCAAGATGCGGCGGAGCTGCTGTTCGTACCACCGGATCTTCGCCGCCACGGGTTCGGAGTCCGTGCCGTACTGGTGCAGCGTGGCGTCCATGGCTGCCATGTAGAGATATGCGAACCGGATCCGGCCAGCATTCAAGGCAGCCTCGAGCGAAGCCAGGTTGCGCTCTTCGCCGGCGCGCCAGTCGGAGAGATAGAAGGGAATCTGGTGGTCGCGAAGATAGTCGAAGATCGTGGGGCACCCGCCGTTGATGCCGTCTTTCTGGTATATGTCGCGTTTTTCCGAGTAATCGAAGAGCGATAAGTATCGGAACGGCATGTTATAAATCTGAAAGTAACCGGTGTAGCCGTAGTAACGTCGGATGATACGGCTCATCACCCGGCGCACCCGTCCGCGGCGCGTAATGGAGCGCGGCAGGAACCGCAGCAGCCGGCAGATGCCGAACGGCGAATCGGCCGGGTTGTGATAGAAGAACGAAAAGTGGCCGTGCTCCCTGGGAAGCTTGCCGGTCAGGATGGTCGGGTCGCAGGTGGAACTGTACCCGAAGATTGTTCCCAATGGGCGCTTGGTGATGAGAACATCGTCAAGGAACGGGTATTTGCGCGCAATCTCCCACCCGAAAGCGTCGATAAAGACGAACAGGCTCAACTCACCGGATGGGGGCATGCGGCGTCCACTCCTTCCGAGATGATTCGCTACCTATAGGAATCGAGCGCTTCCTGCCGCGTGTTGAAGACGTCAAACACGTGATGCATTCGAACCAGTTCGAACAACGTGCGGATTTGTTTGGTCATTCCGCAAAGCCTCAAATCACCGCCTAGGCCGCGCAGATGCTTGAGGGTAGCGACCAGCGTGCCCAGGGCCGAACTATCCATATGTTGCACCTGGGTCATGTCGAAAACGAATCGGGAATTCTCCTGCATGAGCGGCTCGAGGTCCTTTTGGAAGGCGGGGCAATTCGAGGAGTTGAGCCGCTCCGGCAAACTTACGATTGCGATTCCGTCTATGCTCTCTGCATTCAGCACCATGGCGCCGAATCATAGCACAGAAAGATACCGTTGGCGATGGGTTGGCCGCACCATGTCCGAAGTCCCCCAGATATGGAACCAACGTCCTGGAACGGCTACAACTATCCCTGCTGCATCCAGACGATCGAGGACGGCGGACGGCCGCGGCGCTGTCCCTGCTGTGCGGCCGCCGGAGGCGCCTGCGCATTCGCGCCCAGGTAGAACGACGGATCCGCCGCCATGGGTCCGGCCTCCGGCGGTAGGTCCGTGTCGCGGTTGACCCTTGCGTAGTTCGGGATGGCCAACATGCTGCTGCCGTCCGCGAAGGAGCCCTTGATCACGGCGAGACCGCCCAGCAGGTCGCTTCGCCATTCCGCGGTGAGCGCGGGGTCGGCCGCCAGCGGCTTGGCGATGTCCTGGTCCACCTTCTCAATGTTGTAGACCAGTGGACCGTACCGGAGTGCGACCTTGCCGCGAAGGGATGCAATCTGCTCGGCGGGCTTGACCCGCTGGATCTTGAGCGGCAGTTCCAGCTCGATCCGGTCGCCCGCCTTCCACTCGCGCGCGATCACGGCGTAGCCCTTCTCGAGCGAGGGCTTCACAGCCTTGCCGTTCACCGCCAGCGAAACGATGCCGTTCACTTCCGGCGCGGGCGTGTAGAGCCTGCTGGTGGCGCGATTGGGAACGCGCAGCCGCACCGCGAATCGCTTCACCACTTTCGGATTCACCGTGATCGCGATCTTGCCGCTCCAGGGATAGTCGGTCTCCTGCACCATTTCGATATCGGTGCCGGCCGCGTTTTCGAGCGTGATCGTGCTGCCGATGTACATATTGACGTAGACACCGTCCGCGGCCTTGGCATAAGTCCAGGTGGGCACCATCAGCAGCGTGCGGGGGATGTTTCCGACGCAGCATGGGCAGGTGTGCCAGGAACTGCGCGCCACGCTGGCATCCAGCGGATTCGTGTAATAGAAGTGGGTGCCCGCCAGGTCTGTCGAGCCCAGCAGGGCGTTGTACATGGTCTCTTCGTAGTGATCGGCATACCGGGCATCGTGATACGCCAGGTTCATCTTCCAGTGGAAGAAAATCATGCCGCAACTGGAGCACGATTCGCAGTAGGCGTCGTTGCGCAGCGAGTAATTCGGCCCGAAGCCTTCGGATGTTTCTCCGCTGCCGATGCCCCCCGTCAGGTAATACTTCTTGTTGACGATGTTGTCCCACAGCGACCGGACCGCGCTCTGGTAATCGGGGTCGTGCGTCTCCACGGACACGTCCGCCATGCCGGAGTACGTGTAAGCCGCTCGCACGGCGTGGCCGACGGCTTCGTACTGCTGCGTGACCGGGAGATGGCTCTGGTCGTACTCCTGCCGGTCGCGGACCGGATTGACCGCGGCGGTGTAACGGCAGTCCAGCAGGAACTTCGCGGTCTGAATGTACGGGTCGCCCTTGCCGCCGCCCTCCATATCGTTCACGAAGCGGCCGAAGCGCACCAGCGCCTGCTCCATTTCCTGGTGGCCGTCGTACCACGGCTTTCTGGGCGCGGGCCCGAGATGGTTGTACCAGCAATCGGCCAGCTTCCTGGCGGCGTTGTAGAGCCGCGCGTCCTTCTTGTTGGTCATCAGATAGTGGTTGATGGCCGATTCCAGGAAGTAGC
Organism: Verrucomicrobiia bacterium; assembly: GCA_035578025.1. Classification (GTDB taxonomy): domain Bacteria; phylum Acidobacteriota; class Terriglobia; order Bryobacterales; family Bryobacteraceae; genus Solibacter. The sequence goes on along the minus strand of DATJYJ010000213.1, from coordinate 463 downwards.
CGGCGGTGTAGCCCTCATGATCGCCGCGCCGCTCCCAGTGTTTGAACGGGCCGGGATTCACGTTGCCGCGGCCGTCCACGCGGGGCAGGGTGAACGCGGTCTGCAGGTAGCCGTCGGGCTCCTGCGCGGCGAGAATCTTGGGAATCCAATCGTCGAGCGTGGCGCGCATTTTCTGGTGGGCCTTGAGGATCTCCGGGTCGCCCTGCGGATCGATCATGAGCGCGATGCTCATGGCTTCGACGGTCTGGTGCACCCAGGCGTTGGAGAAGACGTAGCCCTTGTGAGCGCCGTGCGGTTCGCCGCGGAGCGCCTTGGCTGCCTCGACGAAGTTGTCGATGCCGCCCGGCCCCTGGGTGAGGTCGGTGCGGTTGATCTGGTCGATGCAGTGGGGAATCCAGTTGACGATGAGCGCCTTGGCGCGCTGGTTCCAGAACGGGCTGGTGATCTTGAAATTCTTGGTGTA
>DATJYJ010000212.1:0-8026 GCA_035578025.1 Verrucomicrobiia bacterium | reverse complement strand
GCGGCCTTCCAAACCCGCCCCAGGTCGACCAATACCGTGCGGCTGGCTGGCCGGATCCGCCAGGCGCGTTCGTAGTGGGTAGAGGCCAGGTCCAGGTCGTCGCGCTGCTCGGCGAGCGTGGCCAGCTCGTAATGCGCCGAGAAGTTATCGGCCCCAGCATCGATGGCCTCCTGCCAGCGGGCGATGCCGGCGGCGAGAGGGTCGTCGATATTGCGGAAGGCGGTCTCCGCGGTGGCGTTGCCGGTGCGACGCAGGCGATCGAAGATTCGCCTGGCTTCGGCCTGTTTATGCGTTTCGTAGCACAGGAAGGCGTACTCGAGCGCCGCGGCGGTGTCAGCTTCATTCAGCCGGACAGCCTCGGCGAACTGGTCGCGGGCGAGAACGGGTTCGCCGATTTTGAGGTAAGTATAAGCCAGGTCCTTACGCAGATCGGCGCGATCCGGAGCCGCGCGGATGGCTTGAAGGAACCCCGTAATTGCGGCGTCGTAGTCGCGGGCGCGCAGGGCCGCGTACGGGTCCGGGGGCTGTGCGAAGGCGGCGGCGGCCAAAGCGAGAAAGAACCCGAGGCGCACTGGGCTAGGAAATAGTCGGATCTGGGGCGGAGAGTTCTCGGGAAAAAGCTATCAGCTATCAGCCGTCAGCTATCAGCTCTCCTGCTGGCGAGGCCTAAGGTGGTGAAGCTGAAGGTCGACGGCTACTTACGGATGACTAAATTCGTTGGCGTGCGGAATCAGCGCCGAATAGACCTGACCCGGCAGGTCCGTTCGCCAGTGCCCCTTCCACTGCGCATACCCGACGACACCGAAGAACAGCGCCAGCGTGCCTGCCGCGACCGCCCACGCGGGCACGCGGAGTCTATGCGGGGCAGCCATCGCCAGCGCGCCTGCGGCCGGGCATTGCGCCACGCACTCCAGACAGGCTGTGCACTCGGCGGATGCGATCGTGATCAACTTGTCCACGGGCAGCGACGAGGGACACGCTTTGGCGCATTTGGCGCAATCGATGCAGGCCGCGGGATCGCGCCGGATGCGGAGGGGACTCGCCAGCGCCGCCAGTCCCATCAGCGCGCCGTAGGGGCACAGGTAGCGGCACCAGAAATTGCGCACCAGAACTCCACCCAGCACCAGCAGCGCCATCACGATACCGCCGCCCAAGCCCAGGTATCGGAAGAAGTTCAGCATCTTGACGTCGTCCACGATGCCGTAGGGGCCTTCCAGGAAGGCCCGGATCGCCGGCACGCTCATCGATCCGACCGCGTAGAGGAACAGGCCCAAAAGCAGGTACTTCAGGCTGCGGACGGCGACATCCAGTTTGCGCGGGAGCGCAAAATTCCGCCCGAAGGTGCTGCGTCCGAGCTTCCAAAGCCATTCGGAAACGGCGCCGACCGGGCATAGCCAGCTACAGAAGCTCTTGCGGAAGATCCACGAGGCTGCCAGGAAGGCGATCAGCAGGAACATTCCCGCCGGATGCAGGCGCGGGACTTCCCCGGTGGCGAGTAATACCTTTAGATTCATCAGGGACGCGATCGGAAGCCAGCCTTCGACTCCGGATGGGCGCGCGACGTAAGGTCCCCGCGCGCCCGTCTCGTAATAGCGAACGAAAAGATAGAACTGGATGCCAATCCAGACATTGAGCGCGAAGAAGGCGAGCTGCACGGCGCGGCGAAGGCGTTGGGAGCGATCGGGGGGCGCGCGGCGGATCAGCTTGGCTGGCACACTTTCAGGCTATTCTGTCGAAAAAGTCGACGCTAGGACTTATGTCACAGGCAGGCGGTGCCGCCAGGCGGAAAGGAGCTCGTGGCGCTCTTCCGAAGTCAGCGGCGCCGGATTCGGGCTGGGCTGGTCTTCCAGGCAGTGGTTGTGCAGGTAGCAATCCAGTTTCTGGCGCATCGCGGCGCGCCCGCGATGCAGCCGGGTCTTGACCACATCTATACTTAAATCAAGGACTTGCGCGGTGTCCTCAGTAGAGAGCTCCTCCAGGTCGCGGAGCAGGACCACGGCCCGGTATAGCGGCGGAAGCTCGGCGACCACCCGGTCGATCACGGCTCGCAGCTCCGTGCTGAGAAATTGCGATTCGGGCGGCTCGGCCTGGTCGGCGACGTCGATTTCGAGCGGCAGTTCCTCCGAGGGCGCGAACACACTTTTTCGCCGCTGCATGAGACAGACATTCTTGGCGATCCGGAACACCCAGGCGCGCACCCGCTCCGGCTCGCGGAGTTGATCGATGTTCTCGAATACCTTGAGCAGGGTTTCCTGCGCGACTTCCTCGGCGTCTTCCGGGCTGCCGCACATCAGCCAACTGTAGTGAAAAATCCTGGATCGAAAGTGCTCGACAAACCGCTCGAAGGCGTTGTCCTCGCCAGCCATCACTGCTTCGGCGAGCGCGGTTTCTTCCCGCTTGTCCACATACCAATTGTACGCCCTACGCGGCGCTCAGAACTTCGGTGTGAAGTACGGTTTCGATCACCGGCGGCTGGGCCAGGGTGTTCTTGATGAGGCACGCGTTCACCGCGCGCAGCACACCGGCTTGGTGTTCCACCGGGAGCCCCGGAGTCTGCACCTCGATGCGAAACTTGCCCAGGCGCGCCGGCGCCGGAACCTTATCGGCGCTCACCGTCACTTCCAGACCCTGCTGCGAGAGACCGTGATTCTTCAGGTACTGCGCGGCGTAGAATCCGGCGCACGTGCCGAGCGATATCAGGAGAAACTCGGGCGGCGTAGGACCTTCATCGGCTCCCCCGTTGCCCGGCGGCTGATCGCACACGATCCTGTGTCCCCGTACGATGGCGGAAAACTTGACCTTATCCAGATGTTGAACTCTGATTTCCATAGCCATAGACAAGGATGCGAAAACTGGGGCGGACGTGACAGAGTAGAAAGAATGGCCGCGAAGCCGCGGAAAAATAGAGGGATACCGGTATCCAGACCGGCCCTGCTGCTCCAGGCCGCGGGGCTGGCGGGCGCCACCTGGCTTTTGGCCGCCGAATGGCCGACATTGGTGGCCAGCGGCTCTCCCTCGGCGCTGATCGCTGCAGCTTTCTTCTACATGCTGGTGGCCTGGCTTTGCGCCTTCGGCATGACGCTCTGGACCTATATGGCGGTTTCACTGGACCGATTTCAGGACCTTCTCGTCGGCGCCGCGCGCGGCTCGATTCCAGCCATGTGGTTCGTGCCCGGAATGATGCTGGTGATGACCCCGGCAGCGCCGGTGGCGATCGCGATCGGCCTGCTGATGATGATCAATGCGGCGCGTCTCGTGGTGGCCAACCCGCCGCCGCAAAAGCGGATGCTCTCGCGGCGGGCGTTCCGGACGTCGCACCGCCTGTTCGCCCAATCGGAAGTCCGCCCCGGATTCCTCGCGAGGGACACCACTCCGGCTTTGATGGGTGCTGTCTCGATCCAGGCGGGTTCCTTCGCCATCTGGGCCGGCAATCCACAGGCCTCGGCCGCTCTCATGGCCGGCGGAGTTGCGAGCTGGACGTGGTCTTCCATGGCGCGAGGCGCCTATCAGCCGCGAAAACGAAGGCACGCGCTACATACGGTCTTGAGCGTGGTGACCGCCCTGTTTCTGGCGATCGCTTTCTCGGCGGTCCGCCGCACGGAACCGGCGGCCGACGGCGGCGGAGAACTCCAGGGACCGCTCGCCGCCACGCGCTTCGAAGTCCGGCGACTGGTCCACCCTCCGCCAGAGAAAAAGGCTGCTGCGGCCTCCAAGACGAAAGACCGCGTGACGCCCCTGGTGGCTCCGCCGATCGAGATGGACGCGCTCGGCAAGGGCGGCATACCCGGGTTGGTCCTGCTGCCTACCGAGAAGCGGGCCCAATCGGTGGAAATCCCGCCCACATACAGGCTGCAGATCACGCTGTCGCCGACCAAACCAGTGAGTATCCCCTTCACGGGCGAGTACCGGCTGTTCCGCGAGTCTTCCGTGGATCTGCCGCCCGGCTCGGAGACGCGCAGCGGGTCTCCGCTGGATGCCGTGTACGCTACCACCAACGGCACGGCCATGGAGACCGACGCCTATCAGGAGTTCGATCCGCCCGTGGACTTCACGCCATGCGGGCGCATTCAGCTCACGATCACCAGCGGCGAAGCATTTCCGGCCTCTGCGACCCTGATCCTGGTGGGGACGGAGCGCGAGAAGGCCGCCGAAGCGGGCCCCGAGATCTTCGGCTTGAGCGGCAGCCGGGACGAGACGGTTGAGTTCCTATTGCCATCCTCGCAGGGACTACACATCAAGGGTCTGCGGGTGGTCTTCCGGCACAACCCGATGGAGGCTTCGCACAGCACGCAGGTGGCGATCCAGCGCATTACCTTCCTCCCGCGGACGCTGTAAGGCTCGGCTCTTTCCGGAAGGCCGCTGTCAGAAGCGCGCCTTGAGCGCCAGGCGGATCTGCCGGTCCCCACTCGATGAAGAGATGATGCCCAGCGAAGAACTGCCGACGGTGGCCGAGGGGTTGCCGAAGATCGGGGTGTTGGTCAGGCCGAGAGCTTCGCCCCGGAGCTGCACATTGAATCTTTCGTTAATGCGGAAGGTACGGAAGATGCCGGCGTTCAGACTGAAGAGGCCCGGTCCGCGGAGGATGTTGCGGCCGGTGTTGCCGAAGGTCGGGGTCGTGACCGCGGCAAAGGCGTTGATGTCGAAGTAAGGGTTGCCGGGTCCGTGCCCGCCGAGGATGGCGACGGCGGGGAGGACCTGGTTGGCGGTCTGCGAGTTGCCCGGCGAGTTGAGCGAAGTCCCCGACGCACTCACGGTGAACGGTGTGCCGCTCTCGCGGCTGAGGATCCAGTTCACCTGCCAACCGCCGGCGAGCCTGGCCGCGACTCCCTGACTCAGCATCTGGTGACCTCTTCCGAAGGGCAGCCCATAGGTTCCATAGACCTGGAAATTGTGGGTGCGGTCGAAGCCGGCCAAGGCGTAGTTGCGGTACATGATGGGTGCCCAGTTCCACGTGAGCGAACTGCCCTCATCGTTATCGGCCACATCCATGGCCTTCGAGAAGGTGTAGGCAACGCCGATATTGCCGGTGCTGAAACGTTTGGTGACGCGGGCCTGCAGCGAATTGTACTTGGACGCGTTGAGCGGGTACATCTCACTGAAGGCCGAGGCGTTGCCATAGAGGATGTAATAGGGCTGCGCCGCTTTCCCGCCGTTGGGCGGCGCGGCATTGAGATTGACACCTCCCGAGGGACGGACGTCGCGGGTACCGACGTATCCGACTCCGACATTGAGTCCTCGGAACAGGTCGCGCTGGAGGGTCACGTTATAGGATTCCGCGTAGCCGCGCTGGTAGGGAGTCTTGTAGATCCAGGTGGAATAATTGGGTGGCAAGGGAACCGATGAAGCGGTCAGATCGGGCCCGATGAGCGGCGGGATGCCGGTCACCAGGCTGCCCGCGGCGGTGTAGGAGTTGGCCCCGGTGTAGGTCGCCGAAATCACCTCGGGATAGGTCTGCACGTTGTTGCGGAACGTTTCGGCGTTGGTGTTGATGCCGTACCCGCCGCGCAGCACGGTCTTTTCATCGATGCGGTAGGCCGCGCCGAGGCGCGGGCCGATGTACCCGTGGCCGGTATCGACATTGGTTCCCCGCAGAAGAACCTGATTGGTGGCGACGTCATAGTGGATGCCGCCGATGCCATGTTCGGCGTGCGAATAAGGGTAGATCTCGTAGCGAAAGCCGTAGTTGACGGTCAGTTTACGATTGACCTGCCACTGATCGCGGGCGTAGAAGCCGAAGACGTTTTCGATGATGGCGGCCGGATCGATGTACTGATAATCATGCTGCATCGTGGTCGGCAGGCCCAGGAGGAAATCGGCGAATGCGTTGTAGGTGTTGGGCGAGGAGCCGGGGCCCACCGTGAGGCCGCCCGTGAAGGTGAAGCCGCCGCGCAGCCCGACGGTGGAGTTTGCCTGATTGTCGATGATCGAAAAGTGCGAGAGCTCGGCGCCGAACCGGACATTATGGGAACCCTTCACCCAACTGACGTTGGCCGATTCGACGAAGAAATTGTCGCGGAAGAGGAACGGGCTGGAGGCATTGGTATTCCCCAAAGCTGTCAGCCCGCTGACCGAGAAGTTGGGATAGCCGCCGGACCAGATGCTGGGTCCGTTGGTGCCGGGAATCCCCAACACGTCGAGGCCATAGTTTTTGTCAAGATCGGTGTTCTGGGCGCTGAGGTGCAGGCGCGAGAAGGCGGCGCTGGCGTCGATCAGCAGCGTGGGCGTTATAGTGTAGGTGCCGCCGAGCGAAACGCTCTGCACACGTCCGATGCCGTAGCCGGGCTGCCCGCCATCGATCGCTGCGCCGCCCGCCGGACCGAGTGCCTGCGGATCGAAATTATTGGTCGGCTGGATGCTGTAGCGTCCAAAAATCGAACTTTTCTGGGTGGGGTTGTAGTTGATCTTGATGTCCACTTCGTCGCGGGTGAAGTGGATGTTGCCAGTGGCAAAGTAGTTATTGGAGAGCCCCGTGCCGGCGATGTTCGGCAGAGGTACGAGCGCGATCATCTTGGCCGCAGCGGAATTGATCCGGGAAGAAGGGATGACGTTTCCCGGGAATGGCGTGCGGCCGGCCTGGGCGGTCGGGTTGCCCGCGGGATCGTAAATGGTCGTGCCGCTGCTGCTGAAATCGCCGCCCCGGATGGTGGCGGTGGCGACGGTGTCCGTCACGTTCGCGACGATGCTGCGCTTGGTGCGTTCCCAGTCGGCGAAATAGAAGAGCTTGTTCTTCCTGATTGGGCCGCCGACGTCGAGGCCGAACTGGTTGACGATGGTCTTGGGGTTGTTCGTCCCATAGTAGAAGAAGTTGCGAGCCTTGAGCGCGCTGATGGTGTTGTATTCCCACGCGGCGCCGTGAATCTGGTTGGTGCCCGATTTGATGATGGCGTTGATGCCCGATCCGGCGGCATTGCCCTGTTCGGCATCGAAGCTGTTGGTCACAATACTGACCGTCTGGATCGCGTCGGAGGGCGGGATGTAGGCGGCGATGTGCGGTTGCCACGGATATGCGTCGCTGGCGCCGTCGAGTTTGACGTTGTTGCTGGTGTTGAAAGCGCCGTTGACGTAGAAGGTCTGGGCTTCGGAGGGGTTGGCCGCGGTCGAGGTCGCGGCAGCGGGTGGGCTGAAACCGGGTACGGTAATGAAGACGCTTTCGAAGTTGCGGCTGCCGTTGGTGCCGGCGGTGGGGAGGTCGGTGACTTCCACGCCGGAGATCTGGTGGTTCACATCGGCGCGGTCGGTCTGCAGGACGGTGACGTCGGCGGCAACGTTGACGGTCTGGCCCACGCTGGCGACTTCGAGTTGCAGGTCCACGCGGCGGACGGTATTTTCGACGACTTGAACGTCGTTGGCGACGGTGTTGGCGAATCCCGGTGCGCTGATGGTGACCTTATAGTTGCCTGCCTGAACGTCCGGGACGAGGAAGGCGCCTCGCTCGTCGGTCGTGGCTTGTTTGGCGACGTTGGTGCTGACGTTCAGGGCTTCCACTTTGGCGTTCACCACGGCTGCGCCGGACTTGTCCGTGACGTTCCCGGTAAGGGAGCCGTAGAGAACCTGGGCTGACGCCGGAACGGGGGTCAGGCTACAGGCGGCGAAAAACAGGGCAAGTATGGTGGGGCGTTTCGACATGGTGCACTCCCGGTTGAAAACGAGCATCTAGCGATAAAGTAAACCTTTTTTGGCGGTCAGGCAATGGTTCCTCCAAGCCGATGATCGATCAGAAATCTGCCCAGCCTACAAAGCGCCGTGGCCGGACGCCGCACTGTCGGACTTTGAATATTGGTTCAGGCTGAAGACTCGTTCCAGCGTTCGAGCGGGTGCTCTGGGGCTTGACGCCTGAGGCGCGCGACAGGGCGATCCGGTTAGACTCAGGGGCTCCACCCTGCCCGCGTGCAGACATGCGCCTTGACTTTGGTATCGCGGGTAATTTATTCTGTCCATTCACTTTGTTCACGCAACAGGGCCGTTCTACGTATGGCGGAAAACTCGAGAGTCGTACCGGAGACGTTGGAACGGTACCTGGAATCGA